>JANOXT010000157.1:0-5225 GCA_031418555.1 Lysobacterales bacterium
GCGCCAACGTGTCCGAGCTGGTGCACGAAGGTGTGCTGACCATGGAATTCAGCGGCTCCGCCGACGACCTCGCCCGTATCTGTCACGCGCATCCCAGCATGTCCGAAGCGGTGCACGACGCGGCGATGGCGGTGCACAAACGCGCGATCCACAAAGCCAACTGATCGGTTGCGCATCGAGAACGGCGCACTCCGGTGCGCCGTTCTGCATTTCTGGTATCTTCTCGGAATCATCAAATAAAACGATCTGCGTCTACTGCGGCTCCAACGCCGGCAACAAACCCGTCTACGCCGCACGCGCGCAAACGCTTGGCGCACGCATCGCAGCCGATGGCCTGCAACTAGTCTACGGCGGCGGCAACGTCGGCCTGATGGGCATCGTCGCCGATGCCGTGCTCGCCCACGGCGGCGAAGTGGTCGGCGTGATCCCCGAACAACTGGTGCAGTGGGAAGTCGCGCACAAGGGCGTGACCCGGCTGGAAGTCGTCGCCAACATGCATGAGCGCAAGGCGCGGATGTTCGACCTCGCCGACGCCTTCGTCGCTCTGCCCGGCGGCTTCGGCACCCTCGATGAAATGTTCGAGATGTTGACCTGGCGCCAGCTGGGCCTGGGCAAGAAACCCTGCGCATTTCTCGACGTCGACGGCTTCTACGCGCCGCTGATGGGCATGATCGACCGCATGGTCGAAGCGCGCTTCCTGCACGCCGAACAGCGTCAGGACCTGTGGCACGGCGAAAATATCGACGCGCTGTTCGCTTGGATGCGCGGCTACACGCCGGCGCAGGCGGACAAATGGCTGGATGAGAAGCGGCGGCGGGAGCTGCGATAATCCCGCGATCATGCTTATCGGAACGACCGCAATGAACACTTTCCAAGCCTTCCGTATCCGCAGCGACAGTACCGGCTACCGCAGCGGTGTAGAAGAGATATCGATCAGCGACCTCGCGCCCGGCGAGATCGTGATCAAGACCGCGTACTCGTCGATCAATTACAAGGACGCGCTGGCCGCTACCGGCGAAGGCAAGATCCTGCGCTTCTTTCCGCTGGTCGGCGGCATTGATGTCGCGGGCCACGTGGTGTCGTCCACCGACCCCAAGTTCAAGGAAGGCGATGCGGTGCTGGTCACCGGCTGCGGGCTGAGCGAAGTGAGCGATGGCGGCTACAGCGAATATGCGCGGATCGAAGCGAAATGGGCCATTCCGCTGCCCACCGGTTTGACCCTGCGCGAAAGCATGATCATCGGTACTGCCGGGTTCACCGCCGCGCTCGCGCTGTTGCGCATGCAGGACAACCGGCAGACGCCGGCGCAGGGGCCGCTGGCGGTGACCGGCGCGACCGGAGGCGTTGGCTCGCTGGCGCTGGACATCTTCAGCCGCGCCGGCTACGAAGTGCATGCGATCAGCGGCAAGCCCGAACACACCGACTATCTGCAGGGCATCGGCGCCAGCCAGGTGTTGGGGCGCGAAGTCTTGGGCGAGGCCAAGCCGCTGGAAGCCGCGCGGTTCGGAGGCGGGCTGGACAACGTCGGCGGGTCGATGCTGGCCAGCCTGCTGGCCCGCACGCGGCCCTACGGCAATGTCGCCAGCGCCGGTCTGGCCGCTTCGGCGGAGCTGCCGACCTCGGTGATGCCATTCATCATCCGCGGCGTTTCACTGATCGGCGTGGCCTCGGCCGGCACTGCTCGCGATCTGCGGGATGACGTGTGGAAACGGTTGGCATCGGACTGGAAACCCGCGCATCTGGATACGATCTGCACCCGCGAAGTCGGTCTGGACGGGCTGGCGGACGTATTCGCCGGTATGCTGGCCGGAGGTTCGTTCGGGCGGACGCTGGTCCGTATCGGCTGAAGCCGGCTCCGGTGGGCTGTGCGTTGTATCAACAATCGGGGCTGGGCCGCTTTCGGGCGACGGCCCGGACGACTACACTGGCGCCAGTCTTATTGGGGGTCCACATGGCACGCATTCTGATCGTCGACGATTCGCCTTCGCAGTTGATGGGCATTCGCCGCATCGTCGAAAAACTCGGTCATGAAGCGCTGACCGCCGAAGACGGCGCCGCCGGTGTCGAAGTGGCCAAACGCGAAATTCCGGACCTGATCCTGATGGACGTGGTGATGCCGAACCTCAATGGATTCCAAGCCACGCGCACCATTTGCCGCGATGCCGCGACCAAGCACATTCCGATTGTGCTGGTGACCACAAAGGACCAGGACACCGACCGCATGTGGGGCATGCGTCAGGGCGCCAAGGCTTACCTGACCAAGCCTTTCAGCGAAGACGAGCTGTCGGATGCCATCACCAAATACGTCAGCGGCCTGTAATCCGACCGCAGCTGGTCCGGTGCACCGCACGACGGGTAGAGCGGACTTGAGTCCGCTGCCATCCAAACAATAATTTCAGCCGATCAAGCCCGGCGCCAGTCGTCACCGAACACATCGCGCAGACGTCGATAGGCATCGCGCTCGTCGTCGGTATTCGCTTTGGGCGCCAGCACTTCCAATTCAACGATCTGATCGCCCGCAGGCGCGTTGGCGGCACCCGGCAGCCCACGCCCGCGCAGCCGAAGTTTGCGTCCGCCTTCGGAGTCCGCGGGAATCTTCAGTTCGACCGGTCCGCCCAGCGTAGGCACGCTGATCGAAGCGCCCAAAGCCGCTTCCCACGGCGCCACCGGCAGCACGTGAATCACATTGCGGTCGTCCACCTCGAATTGCGGGTGTGCGGCATATTCGATTTCCAGCAGCAGATCGCCGCCGTTGTTGCCCTGCCCCGCGAGCCGGATCGACTGCCCGGGCTTGATGCCTTTGGGAATACGCACTTCAAGCGATTTGCCGCCCACCGAAACCCGCACCGGATCGCCGCGATAGATCGCTTCCAGCGGCACCGCGACCTTGGCGCGGGTCGGGCCATCGCTGCGTGCCCGGGGGCCGGCGCCAGACGCACTGCCACTTGGGCCACCTGCAGAACGACGGCGGCCGAACATTTCCTGAAAGAAATCGCTGAAGCCGCCGTTGCCGCCGCCTGCGAAAATTTCCTCGAAATCCACACCGCCATGACCGCCGCCGAAACCACCGGGCGGTGGCTGCACTTCGTCGCCGGGCCGATACCCGCGCGAGCGCAGTTGATCGTATGCGGCGCGCTTCTCAGGGTCGCGCAACGCTTCGTAGGCTTCGTTGATCGCCTTGAATTTTTCTTCTGCGCCGGATTCCTTGCTGACATCCGGATGGAATTTACGCGCCAGCCGTCGATAGGCGGTTTTGAGTTCGGCCTCTCCGGCACCAGGTTCGACGCCCAGAACGTCGTAATAATCTTTGAAGCGCATGCTGCGAATCCGGAAATGTCGAGTCGATGCGATCCACTATATCGAAACCGCCGTAAATCCGGAGAACGCACGACCCGCAAAGCGGGCCGTGCGTGGCTGCCGGCGCGACGGTCAGACTGCTGCTGCGTTGCCGACCTGGATACGCCGGGGCGTGGATTCCGGACGTTTGGGAATGACCACTTCAAGCACGCCGTGATGCCCAACAGCGCTGATACCCTCGGCGTCTGCGGTATCAGGCAATGCGAAGCGACGATGGAAGCTGCCGTAGCGGCGCTCGATCCGCGAGAAGCGCTCGGACTGTTCGGAAACCTTGTTGCTGCGTTCGCCCTTGATGGTCAGGATGCCTTTGTCCATCAACACTTCGACGTGCTGCGGGTCGACGCCTGGCAGGTCCGCAAGAATAACGAAACGCTCTGCTTCTTCCCTGATATCCACGCGCGGCACCCACTGGCTGGTGACCACCGCGGACTCGTCGGGACTGTCGGCATGGTTGAGGAAACGGTCAAAGATCTGTTTCATATCGTCGTGGACGCGGGCCTTTGCGGGCCACGCCTGTTGGTAGCGCATGAGGCTCATGGGTTTCTCCGTTGAAAGGCGGCACCATGCCGCCATGCGCATGACATAGGCGCCCGCTGTCGGCTTTCAAGGGGCCTTTTTTCAAGGGCCATACCACGTCCATTCAGAATTCCTTTTACACTGTGTCTTCATTTTCCCAACACCAGCACGCAGGAGCAACGCATGACCATCCAGATCGGCGACCGTATCCCCGAAGTCAGCATCAAGCGCGTCAACGACGGTATCGACGCCATCGATACGCAGACTTTCTTCGCGAACAAGAAGACCGTGCTGTTTTCGGTGCCCGGCGCATTCACGCCCACCTGTTCGGAAAAACATCTGCCCGGCTTCATCGAACACTTCGAAGCGTTTCGCGCCAAAGGCGTCGGCGTCGCCTGCATGTCGGTCAACGATCCATTCGTGATGAAAGCCTGGGCCGCCAGCCAGACCGCACCGGCCGATATGGACATCCTTGCCGACGGCAATGCCGACTTCGTCAAAGCGCTCGGTCTGGAAATGGACGCAACCGCCTATGGCATGGGCATTCGCGGCAAACGCTTCGCGCTGTATATCGACGACGGCGTGGTGAAGTCTCTTGAAGTGGAAGCGCCCGGCGAGTTCCGCGTCTCCACGGCCGAACACATGCTGTCGCTGGTGTAATTTTCAGGCTGGACCGAACATAGGCTGGGCTGAAAAGCCCAGCACAGCCATCGAAACCTGTTGATCCGGCCAAGAGACGTTTGAACGCTGTATCCGTTCGTAGGAGTGCCTTCACAGGCCCGATCTTTTACAGAACATAGAGCCAGCTCGGGGCTTAAGCCCCTCCTACGCATGCATTGCCATTGAGTTCAAACAGATTCGGGCCGGATCAACCTGCTGGGCTTTTCAGCCCAGTCTATTCGCTGCCCTGTGGGAGCGGCGGAAGCTGCGACAGGCTGCAGATAGACCTGCTGCGCATCGTCGCGGCTCCCGCCGCTCCCCCAAGGTTATTCCAATACCCGAAAACGGATCCGTGTCCACGCACCGCTGTCGGCGAGCGCGGTCAAGAGATGATCGCCCGGCTCGCCGAAATCGCGCACAAGCGACTGGCGGCCTGCGGTTTCGGCGATCCAGCGGCCGTCCAGCAGCCACTGCACGTTGCGATCGGTACCCAATGCCTTCAGCGACAATCGCACCGCATGCTCGCTTCCAGGCGCACGCGCCAGGGTCGCACCGTCGTTGAGACCTTCGATGCGCAGCTCTTCGCTGGCATCGCGCCCATCCAGCATGCAGTCGTCAGCCAGCGCCGGCAGCGTCGACGCACGTCGCGTCTCCGACGACAGCCACGGCGATGCCAGCGCCGGCCAGCGCGC
>JANOXT010000158.1:0-4887 GCA_031418555.1 Lysobacterales bacterium
CACTGCCGATATCGAGAAGGTCAAGGCCGAAATCGAGGCCGTGATCGGTATCGACGCCGAGGACGCGGTGGCGATCAGCGCCAAGACCGGCCTGAACGTGGTCGACGTGCTTGAAGCCATTGTCCACCGCATTCCGCCGCCCAAGCCGCGCGACACAGACAAGCTGCAGGCGCTGATCATCGATTCGTGGTTCGACAATTACCTTGGTGTGGTCTCGCTGGTGCGGGTGATGCAGGGCGAAATCGTGCCCGGCACCAAGATCATGGTGATGACGACCGGCCGCACCCATCTGGTCGACAAGGTCGGCGTGTTCACGCCGAAGCGCAAGGAACTGAAAAAACTCGGCGCGGGCGAAGTGGGCTGGATCAACGCCAGCATCAAGGATGTCCACGGCGCGCCGGTCGGCGATACCTTGACCCTCGCCAGCGATCCGGCCGCCCATGCGCTGCCCGGCTTTCAGGAAATGCAGCCGCGCGTGTTCGCCGGTCTGTTTCCGGTCGATGCCGAAGATTATCCGGACCTGCGCGAAGCGCTGGACAAGCTGCAGCTCAACGATGCCGCGCTGCGCTTCGAGCCGGAAAGCTCCGAGGCGATGGGCTTCGGCTTCCGCTGCGGCTTTCTGGGCATGCTGCACATGGAGATCGTGCAGGAGCGTCTGGAGCGCGAATACGACCTCAACCTGATCAGCACCGCGCCGACTGTAGTCTATGAAGTACTGAAGACCGACGGCAGCGTGATACCGCTGGATAATCCGTCCAAATTGCCGCCCAGCAATTACATCCAGGAAGTTCGCGAGCCGATCATCCGCGCCAACATTCTTACCCCGCCGGATTATGTCGGCAACTGCATCACGCTGTGCGAAGAAAAGCGCGGCTCGCAGATCAGCATCAACTACATGGGCGGCCAGGTACAGATCAGCTACGAGCTGCCGATGGCCGAAGTGGTGCTGGATTTCTTCGACAAACTGAAGTCGGTCTCGCGCGGCTACGCATCGCTCGACTATCATTTTCTGCGCTTCGAGGCCGGCCCGTTCGTGCGTGTGGATACGCTGATCAACGGCGACAAGGTCGATGCGCTGTCGATCATTGTCCACCGCAACTACGCCGACCGCCGCGGTCGCGAACTGTGCGAGAAAATGAAGGAGCTGATTCCGCGGCAGATGTTCGATGTCGCGATCCAGGCCGCGGTGGGTGCGCAGATCATCTCGCGCAGCACAGTCAAAGCCCTGCGCAAAAACGTCTTGGCCAAGTGCTACGGCGGCGACATCAGCCGCAAGAAAAAATTGCTCGAGAAACAGAAAGAAGGCAAGAAGCGGATGAAGCAGGTCGGGCGGGTGGAAATCCCGCAAGAGGCCTTCCTCGCCGTGCTGCAGATGGATAGCAAATAATATGTCTGCCTTCTCCTGCCGGGAGAGGGTGCCCGCAGCGCGGATGAGGGGACGACGAAGCGGCGAATGTCGGACGTTCGCAACTTTTTCGTAGCCTTATCCCAACCCCTTTCCCGATGGGAGGGGGGCTTTCATTTGGAGACTGTATGGTCTGGTTCGAAATCATCCTCGTCACGTTGACCCTGCTGACCGGCCTGATCTGGCTGGGCGATCGGCTGTTCTTCGCCAAGCGTCGGGCCAATGCCGACGGTCTGCTGGAGGAAGCCAAAGAGCCGGTCGCAGTGGACTATGCAAGGGCGTTCTTTCCGGTGCTGGCGGTGGTGCTGATCCTGCGCAGCTTCATTGCGGAGCCCTTCCGGATCCCGTCCAGTTCAATGATGCCGACGCTGCTGATCGGCGATTTCATCCTGGTCAACAAATTCGCCTACGGCCTGCGTCTGCCGGTGCTGAACAAGAAGGTGATCGAAGTCGGCGAGCCCGAACGCGGCGACGTGGTGGTGTTCCGCTATCCTGGCAAAGGCCCGGGCGACCCGAACACCGGTCTGGATTACATCAAGCGCGTGATCGGCATGCCCGGCGACAGCGTCAGCTATCGGGACAACCAGCTGACCGTCAACGGCACGCCGGTTGCGTACGAGCCGATCGGCGAATACGTCGGCAAAGGCCCCGGGTCCGACATGACCGGCGCCAGCGAGATCCGCGAGAAGCTGGCGGGCCACCCGCACTCGGTGCTGGAGATCACCCAGCTTCCGGGGATTGATCAGGGCGAGGGCGACTGGACCGTACCGGCCGGTCACTACCTTGTGATGGGCGACAATCGCGACCGCAGCGATGATGGTAGATTCTGGGGGTACCTGCCGGAAGAGCGGCTTCGCGGCAGGGCGTTCCTGGTGTGGTTGAACTGCAAGGGCTGGTTCTGTACCGACAGTTTCGAGCCTTCCCGGATCGGCAACACCATCCAGTAAGACATCCGTTATCGGCATTCGCGCGTCCGCGTGCGCCATCAACAATCATGTTTATCGTTTCCGGGGGATTTTTATGCGACGCAATCAGAGCGGTATGACCTTGATCAGCTTCGTGATCGTGGCGGGAGTGGTAGGGACTGCCGCGTATATCGCGATGAAGCTCTTTCCGATGTACCAGGAATTCTATGCGGTGAAGTCGGCTGCCAAAGGGCTCGCCGCCGAAGCCGGTATCGCCAACGAGCAGCCGGCGCAGATCAAACAGAAGCTGTTCAGACGGTTCGATATCGGTTACGTAATCGGAGTCAAGCACGAACACGTGAAGATCGAAATCACCGGCAACAGCAAAATCATGCACATCGTCTATGAAGTGCGCGTCAATATGATCGGCAATCTCGATGCGGTTGGCAGCTTCAACGTTGATCAACCGCTGACGGGTCAGGCCGGCTACTGATTTGGCGGCGATCGCAATGCTGTCTGCGACGATCGCCTGCGGGGGCCATGTTTTTCTCGACCCGGGCCTGCTCGAACGGGCCCTGACCCATCGCAGCGCCGCAGCGATTCACAACGAGCGGCTGGAATTTCTCGGTGACGCGCTGGTCGGGATGCTTGTCGCCGAAGCGCTGTACATGCGCTGGCCGAAAGCGGCCGAAGGCGAATTGACCCGCGCCCGCGCCGAACTGGTCCGCGAATCCTCGCTCGCCGCGCTGGCGCGCAACTTAGAGCTTGGCCAGCGGATCGTGCTTGGGCCAGGCGAAATGAAATCCGGCGGCCACCGTCGGGAGTCGATTTTGGCCGACGTGCTTGAGGCGATGGTTGCGGCCATCTATCTCGATGCCGGTTTCGAGGCCTGCCGCGCCGCGGTGCTGCCCTGGTTCGCCGAAGCGATCGACGCGCTGCCGCCGCCGCACAAACTGGGCAAGGACGCCAAGACCCGCCTGCAGGAATGGCTGCAGAGCCGGCAGCTGCCGTTGCCGGCCTACACCCTGTTGGCCGAAACCGGGGAGGACCACGCCAAGGTGTTCCGCACCGAATGCGCCTTGAATGAGCCCGATGTGCGTCGCGAAGGCGAAGCAGCATCGCGAAAGGCAGCGGAACAGCTTGCTGCCGAAGCGGTGCTGCAGATAGTCGCCCCGGGTACCTGATTCCACACCTGGTGGGAGCGGCGCAAGCCGCGATGAATAACGGAAGGACTTTCGGCCACCCATCGCGGCTCCCGCCGCTCCCACAAGGGCTGATGTGCTTCGAGTCGGTTATCGGTCATCGGCACCGTACAATGTGGACATGAATCCATCGCCATACCGCGCCGGCCACGTCGCCGTTCTCGGCCGACCGAACGTCGGCAAATCGACCCTGATCAACGCCCTAGTCGGCAGCAAGGTCAGCATCGTCTCGCAGCGGCCGCAGACCACGCGTCACCGCTTGCTGGGCATCGCCACCTTCCCGGAAGGCCAGCTGCTGCTGGTCGACACCCCCGGCATCCACCGCGGCCTTGGCACGGCCACCGCTTCGGCGATGCACAAGATGATGAACCGCGCGGCGCGCGGCGCGCTGGAAGGCGTGGATGCCGCAATGCTGGTGGTGCGTGCGGGGCAGTGGAGTGAAGAAGACACGCTGGCGTACGACGCGATGAAAGACGCCGGAATCCCGCTGGTGCTGGTGGTCAACCAGGTGGATCGGTATCCCGACAAGAGCGTGCTGCTGCCGTATCTGCAGACGGCCACCGAAGGCCGCATATTCGCCAGTATCCACCCGGTATCCGCGCTCAAGCGCAAAGGTCTGGAAGCGCTGGTGAAAACGCTGCTGACGCACGTGCCCGAGCAGCCCGCGCTGTACGCTGAAGACGAAATCACCGACAAGAGCCAGCGCTTCCTCGCCGGCGAGCTGGTCCGCGAACAGCTGATGCGTCAGCTTGGCGCCGAACTGCCGTATGCGACCACGGTCGAGATCGAGAGCTTCGTCGTCGACGGCACCATGCTGCGCATCGGCGCGGTGATCTTCGTCGAACGCGAAAGTCAGAAAGCCATTGTCATCGGCAAAGGCGGCACCCGCCTGCGCGAGATCGGTACCAAATCGAGGATCCAGATGGAGCGGATGTTAGACAGCAAGGTCTTCCTCGAAACCTGGGTACGGGTGCGCGACGGCTGGTCGGACGACGAGGCTGCGCTGAAGGCGTTCGGTTATACCGAATAGCCGGGAACTGGGAATGGGCAATCGGAAATGGCGCAATGTCCCGTCATCCCCAGCCGAAGGCGAGGGATCTGATTTTTCGCTGTTGCATGCGAAAACAGCAGATCCTTTACTCCGCTACAGCCGGGGTTCGGAATGACAGAAGTTCTTGATATGGCTCTATCGCCTATGTTCCATTGGCGTTTGTGATGCGCTACACCGCTCAACCCGCTTTCGTCCTTCACGCACGCGCCTGGCGCGAGACCAGTTTGCTGGTGGAAGTGCTGACCTATGAGCACGGACGCGTGGGTCTGATCGCCCGCGGTGTGCATGGGCCGAAAAAACAACAGCTGCGTGCCGCATTGCAGC
>JANOXT010000159.1:0-2354 GCA_031418555.1 Lysobacterales bacterium
GTAGCCCACCTGCGCACAGCACTGGCCACTTGGGAAGCGGGCCACGTCGACGGCAGCGAGATTCGAGCGACACCTGCAGCGCTGCGCAACGTGCAGGCGACTGCCGCCAGCTATGCCGGGCATCTCAAACATGCAAACAGCCAGCGCCTGCAGGCGTCATTGCATAGGCGATTCAAGTGGCTCGGTACCGCGACGCGCCGCCGCAAGTTCCACTACAAGCTCGAAGGCCAGCCAGTAGCGATCAGTTATTACAAAAGGCCTCTCGATACCAGCAAGCACACGATCGAACAGTTACCGGTTGGAGCAAAGAGTTTATGAGCGACAAATCACTTATCGAATGGACCGATGCCACATGGAATCCCATCACCGGGTGCAGTGTGGTTTCGGCAGGCTGTAAGCACTGCTACGCCATGAAATTGGCCGGCACGCGGATGAAGAATGAACCATCCCGCGCCGGCCTGACGATCGACACGTCTGCCGGCCCGGTGTGGAACGGCCAAGTGCGCTTCAACGAACAATGGCTCGACCACCCGCTGCGCTGGCGTCGCCCGCGACGCATTTTCGTCTGCGCGCACGGCGACCTGTTCCATGAAAGCGTGCCGGATGACTGGATTGACCGCGTGTTCGAGGTGATGGCGATGGCGCAACAGCACACGTTTCAGGTTTTGACGAAGCGACCACAGCGGATGCATCGCTATCTTCTGAAAGCCGAATCCATGATCCGCGACAGCGTGAAATACGAGTCCGTGGCGGAAACGATGCAATGGCCGCTGGAGAATGTCTGGCTGGGAGTCAGCGTTGAAAATCAAGCTGCCGCCAACGAACGCATTCCGCTGCTGGCGGCTACGCCTGCCGCTTTGCGCTGGATCAGCGCGGAGCCGCTGCTGGGGCTGATCGATCTGCGCAAGATCCAGTTCTTCACCGTTTTTCCGAAGATAAATTGGCTAGTCGTCGGCGGCGAAAGCGGCTCACGGGCGCGTCCGATGCACCCAGACTGGGCGCGCTCGCTGCGCGATCAATGCGCCGAACTCGGTACACAGTTCCTGTTCAAACAGTGGGGCGAATACGGGCCATGTGAGTTGCACCCACCCTCTGATCCAGCCCCGTATTCATGCGTGACCTTTTCGGGCACGCATTTGCAGGGTGAGCATGCTGTGAGCGGCGGTAATGGACCCGGCGACAACCCCGTGGAAATGATCGCGCGATTTGGCAAAAAAAGGGCCGGCCGACTTCTTGATGGCATTCTGCATGACGGATACCCAACGCCATGACCCGAGGCCGCGCGAAGAATCCAACCGCCTACCGCCGCAGCATCCTTGCGGCGATCCACGTACTGGCCGGCCCGAAACACCTCGGTTTGGATGACGATCTTTATCGCGATCTGATCGAGCGCGTTTCAGGCGACCACGGCAAGGCTGTGCGCAGCGCCGGAGACTGCGATGTGCGCCAGCTGGAAGCCGTCGCCAAGGAACTGCGCCGGCTGACTGGCGGCGACGCCAACAGCGCCCAGACAGACCGCCAGTGGCCAGAGCGCCCCAAGGGCAACCTGTCACCGCAGATGGGCAAGATCGAAGCCCTGCTGGCCGACGCCGGCCGTCAGTGGGCGTATGCCCACGCGGTCGCGAAGCGCATCTGCAAGGTCGACAAGCTGGAATGGTGCACGCCGGATCAGCTGACCAAGGTCATCGCTGCGATGCAGATTGATGCAAACCGGCGGGCCAAACGAGCCCTATGAAGCCGATGGAGGCACGCCGTAACGAACTCTTGGCTGATGTCGCAGCGCACGCCGCAGACACCGCCAAAGAATTCGGCGTGCCTGAAGAGCGAGCGGACCATATCGGAGCCGCCATCGCCGATAACCTCGCTGCAAACTGGGGCGGGCAAACACTGTCGTTCCCAAAGGATGCCGCGTTCAAGCTGTCACATCGCGAGCGTGGGATCCTTGCCGCACACCGAGAAGGCGCGCCTGTGGCCAAACTGGCCCGGGACCATAAGATGACGGAGCAGGGTGTTAGAAAGCTGCTCAAACGGGCCGAACTTAGGGACACATCACTTAGGGACACATCCCTGAATCAGATCGATCTCTTCGACGCCGGGGCTTGATTGCACCACGTGCAATGACGTTTCATTGAGCCTCGCCAACTTCCGGGTTCTTCCGGGTTCTTCCGGATAGATATCTCAGGACTGCCCCTCGAATATCTCACCCCTGAACAGATGCGGGCGCTTTGCGGCGGGTCAGCGTTCCACCAGCGACTCGATTCCCGCGCCTCCGACCTGCATCAGCGCGCGGCGCGCACTGCCCCGGCCGGGGATGTGGATATCGGACACCAGATCCAGCAGCGGCACCAGCGCAA
>JANOXT010000160.1:0-6765 GCA_031418555.1 Lysobacterales bacterium
GCATGCGCATGGGCTACGCGCCGCTATTGGCTCTGATCGAGCCCGCCATCGCGATGGGCCACAACGCTCGATTTGATATACGAAGTAGCAAGATGGATGATGTTCATAGGCCTCATGCTGTTTTGCTGAAAGGAGTAATTGTTTGCGATTGAGAACTCTACTCAAGCAGGTATCGGACGCTAGGCTCAAGCTTTTCAATGCAGGCATCAATATCCTGTACTGGCTCTTCGCTGCGCCGGTTGTCATGACTTTATTGCTGCTTTGCCTCCCTGTTGTCGGGAACTTTGTCGCAGTGATGCTCGCGGGGCTGGCCGGCTGCGAGTTGTCAGTTGATCGCGCTGTGCCTTGCTTGGTCTTCGGTAAAGATATGAGCGAAATTTTTCTCGGTTACTCGCTTGGTATTTTGCTTCTTGGATTTGGAAATCCTTTCATGTTGATGCGTGGTGCATGGGTTCTTTCGACTGCGTTCGAGGCATGGATGTTTGCAATATCGGCCTATAGTGTCATCGTTGTCAAACGCGCCGTCAGATTCGAGGTTCTGCGCAGGTTTGGGCAGAGAATAAAGGATCATGCAATTGATAAATAAATGTTTTTTCTTCATTAGTCAATTGACAGCGTATGCTTTGAAAGCCGGCTTTCGGACGAGACGACACGGATAGAAAATCTAATGACACGCTCATACAACACTATACGACTTCTTCTCTCCGCTCTACTGGCACTTTTGGGCCTTGCTGCGTGCAATCTGCCGAGAAACGAAATGAATAACGATACTGCTGCTCATGCCCCGGCTTATACGCAAGAAGAGGTGTTGTCGATGACCAGGCTGAATCCGGCGCCCAAGCGGCGCTACGACATCACCATGAAGATTGAGAATGCCCCAGGGCCATTCGGCTATGTCAAGGGCTATGCTCAGTACATTGCGCCAGACTGCATCTATCTGCTTGATAGATTTGCGGGTGTTCATGCCAAACCCGAGCGCACTCTGGATATCGATTTTCGCAAAGTCGACGATACGACGTATGTCGGTAGCATTTATTTGGACGCAATTCTGGATGAAGATTATTTCCATAGTGGCGTGTGCAAATGGAAGTTTATTGATGTGCGTGCGGATCTGATGAGTACTGGGCATCAGAGCGAAACAACTTTTTTACCCAGACTTGATGACACAGAGGTATTGCAAAAAAAATCTGTAAAGTTCTATTTTTTGTCCGGAAGCTACCCTTCCGAGGGAGGTGAGAGAGGTTTTTCGAGTTCGGGGCGCCGTGATCCAAATGAATACAGACCCGAACTCCGAGATCGAACATTTGCGATTTCGTTGATGCCAAAAGAAGCGTCTCCATGAGTATGAATACCCAGCAATATGCCAATCTTGCGAGCGACGCATATAATCAGAGAAAAGCTAAAGAAGTCGTCACACTCGAAGGAGTAAAATATGAAGTCCTCGAACACTTTGAAAATCCACACAATAGCTACCAAGGTACGATCTACAGGCGGGTTGATACTCAAGAGATAGTCGTTGCCCATCGCGGCACCGAGATGAAAAACATTCCGGGCGTTGTGCTGGATCTGGCTTATACAGATGGCAGCATGGTGCTGAGTAAAGTGAATCCTCAGGCCGAGGATGCGATACAGTTGACACGAAGAGCCTTGGAGTTCTCTGAAAGAGAAGGCAAGCTCACAGGGCACATGCCAGAAGTCAGTGTCACAGGTCATTCGCTGGGCGGTACGCTCGCCCAAATCACGGCCCATCATTTCGATCTGCGCGGTGAAACCTTCAATCCCTACGGTGCGGCTGGCTTGGGGATGCGCATTCCCGAGGGCGGCAATAAGGTGCTCAATCATGTCATGGCGGCTGATCTTGTCAGCTCCGCTGCACCGCATTATGGCCAAGTCAAGGTCTATGCGGAGCAGAAAGAAATGGACATGCTCGGTCGCTTCGGTTACGACAATGACCGTCAAGGGTTGGGAGACCTGCGCGCGAAAGGCGTGGCGCCGTTCGCGACGATTGGTTCCCATTTTATGAGCCACTTTGCACATGGCGAAGGCGCGCAAAATCATTCGATCCTATCTGATCCAAGCGCACAATCACGTGTTGAGAAATACGATGCAATGATCGATAAGTTTCGGGATGACGTGCGCTCGCAACGTGGCGCTTTCACAGCGCTCGGGCAAGCAACGTCATATCTGCTGGGCAATCATGAGCGAGCAGAGCGTGAACCGCTAGCAGCTGGGGAGCCTGCATTGCGCGCTGGGCACGTGAAAGAACATGTGGTCGTGCCTCCGCTCCCAGAATACCTTCGCGAAGGCCCTGCCGAGCCAGTGCGCGATTCCCGTGCTTTGCCATCGGTCGAGTACGCGCCGAAGGCCGAGCGGTCTGATGTCGAAAGGGTTGTCACTCCACCGCTGCCCGAGTACATGCGCGAACCGAGCGCAGCGCGATCAACTGTCGACAATTCGCACGA
Source organism: Lysobacterales bacterium (assembly GCA_031418555.1). GTDB lineage: Bacteria > Pseudomonadota > Gammaproteobacteria > Xanthomonadales > Xanthomonadaceae > Lysobacter_I. Next base: position 2,463 of record JANOXT010000160.1, read on the forward strand.
GACGGCTGCACTCCACCTCAACCATTCGACACATCCGGACAATGCCATCTTCCGCCAGATCCTCTCAGGCGTGCACGACGAAGATCGAAAGCGAGGCCGCGAACCTGACGCGCTCAGCGAACAGGTTGCAGCCGGTCTGACGGTCGACGCCAAGGCGCGCGGCCTCAGCAGCATCGGTTTCATGCAGTTCAGTCCGGACGGCAGTAAGGCCTACATGACCGATACACAAGATCCTTCTGCGGAGCGTGCGAAGACTGCCGTAGGCGATGTGGGCCGCGCCGCGCACCACTCCATTGCGTCCAGCAGCGACAAAGCGGCAGAGATCAATCAGTCGCTGGCGTTGACCACGCAGCAGACGTTACTGGCCCAACAATTAACGCCATCGCCGAATCCGGATGACCCGGGTCGCGGCCCCAGAACGATGTGAGCCGAATCAGCGACCAACGCCCCACAGCGACTCTTTAAGTTTAGATGGCATCACAAATTCCGATTCCGAAAACCCAGCGTGCGCCGCTGGGTCTCCATCCCGATGGTGCCGATCAAGCTGTGTGCTTGCTCAGCCCACCAACAGCCGGTTCATCCGTGCGATGAACGCGGTCGGGTCGTCCAGCGAACCGCCCTCGGCCAACATCGCCTGTTCGAACAGCAGCTCGGCGTAATCGGCGGTGCGCGCATCGTCGTCCGGTACGGCCTGCAGGCGCTGCAGCAGCGCGTGGTCCGGATTGATTTCCAGAATGGGTTTCACTGCCGGCGCCGCTTGGCCGGCGGCTTTGAACATGCGCTGCATCTGCAGCGACATGTCGTATTCGTCCACCACCAGACACGCGGCGGAATCCACGAGGCGGTTGGAGACGCGCACGTCCTTGACCTTGTCGACCAGCGCGGCCTTGATCCGTTCGACCAGCGGTGCGGCGGCTTTCGCGGTTTCTTCCTGCTTCGCTTTGTCCGGTGCGTCGCCGAGCTTGTCCAGATCGATCTCGCCCTTGGCGACGTTGCGCAGCGTCTTGCCAGCGTACTCGTGGAGATAGCCGGACATCCAGTCGTCAATGCGCTCATGCATCAGCAGCACTTCGATGCCGCGTGCCTTCAACGCTTCCAGCTTGGGATGGTTGCGCGCCGCGTTCCAGCTGTCGGCGGTGATGTAATACACCTCTTCCTGCAGGCCGGCCATGCGTGCGATGTAATCGTCCAGCGAGACGCGCTGCTCCGCGGAGTCGCTGCGCGTGGTCGGGAACCGCAGCAGCTTCAGCACGCGCTCGCGGTTGCTCGCGTCTTCGGCCACGCCTTCTTTGAGCGTCGCACCGAACGCATCCCAGAAGCCGATGTATTGTTCGGGCTCGTCGCGCGCGATCTTCTCGATCATGTCCAGCACGCGCTTGGTCAGCGCTCCCTTGATCCGCTCGACCTGTTTGCTCTCCTGCAGCAGCTCGCGGCTGACGTTGAGCGGAAGATCGTCCGAATCGATCACGCCGCTGGCGAAGCGCAGATATGCCGGCAGCATCTGTTCGGCGGCGTCCATGATGAAGATGCGCTTGATATAGAGCTTCAGGCCTTTGCGATCATCGCGGCTCTGCTGGAAATCGAACGGCGCATGCTCGGGCAGGAACAGCAGCGAGGTGAAATTCTGGTTGCCTTCGACCCGGTTATGCGTCCACGCCAGCGGATCGGCGAAATCGTGCGTGACGTGCTTGTAGAAAGCCTTGTAATCGTCGTCCGATAAATCGTTTTTCGGACGCGTCCACAGCGCCGACGCCTGATTGACGATTTCCATCTCGATGACGGGTGCGCTGTCGTCATCGTCTTTCTTTTCGACAGGCTTGGCCATGCGGATCGGAAAGCCGACGTGATCGGAGTAGGTGCGCACCAGCGAGCGGAGTTTCCAGGCCTGCAGATAGTCGCCGGCGTCTTCGCGGATGTGCAGCTGCAGGGTGGTGCCGCGCGGCGTATCGGCGGGCGCGGGTTCGATACTGAACTGGCCGTCGCCGGTGGAACGCCAGATCCAGGCATCGTCCTGACCGGCACGTCGGCTGGTGACGGCGATGCTGTCGGCAACGATAAAGGCGGAGTAGAAGCCGACGCCGAACTGGCCGATCAGCTGCGCATCCACCTTTTGCCCGGCGGCGATGCTGTCGAGAAAGCGCCGCGTGCCCGAATGCGCCACGGTGCCGAGGTTCTGCACCAGCTCGTCGTGGGACATGCCGATGCCGTTGTCGTGCAGCGTCAGCGTGCGGGTGTCGGCGTCGGTGGCGATGTCGATGGCCAGCTCACCGCCGTCGTCCAGCAGCTCAGGCGCGGCGATCGCCTCGAAGCGCAGCTTCTCGCAGGCGTCGGACGCGTTGGACACCAGCTCGCGCAGGAAGATGTCCTTGTTGGAATACAGCGAATGGATGACCAGCTGCAGCACCTGCTGCACATCGGCCTGGAACGCATGGGTTTCCACCGCGGGAGCCGCGGCGGGGGTGTCGATGGGGCTGTCGATGGGGCTGTCGGTGCTCATTCTGTTGTCCTTAGCTTGCGAAAACGTTGGCGCAAGGATGGGCACGATTTGTGGTGTTTCAAGATACAGAGGGCTGCCGCGTGCGGGCTGTAGCGGACTCCAAGCCACAGCTTTCTCTCGCCATGGCGCCTCAGGCTGCTGGATTTACTAAAAAACAGCGGGCTGAAGACGGTCAACTGGGCAAGGAGAGTACCGGTGGGCTTTGAAGCGTGAGGCGCCGCGTTTGCGCGGCATACCTCGCCAAGGCGCATGCCCCTACGAATGAGGACGCAAAAAAGCACGCATATTCATTTTCAGAGCGCGTGATGACGCGGTTGTCGTCGAAATGACTTGGAGGCCCGTTTGGCGCGGTCGGGAATCCCGATTGAACAATCACGCCGAAAGGAGATGGCGCGCCTGGAGGGATTCGAACCCCCGACCAACGGCTTCGGAAGCCGCTACTCTATCCGGCTGAGCTACAGGCGCCTGACGCACACATTGTCCCCGATTCGAGCGGATGGCGCGAGCCTGCCGCTCCACAACCTCCATACGATGAGCGAAATTCCCGCCAATTCCGCTGAAATCCCAGTCTGGCGCAACCGCTTCACTCAGTACTGGACCCTTGTGCGCGGCGATCGCCCGATCGGGTGGCTGCTGCTGCTGTGGCCGACTTGGTGGGGGCTGTGGCTGGCTGCCGGGGGCGTGCCGCCTTGGTGGACGTTAGTCGTCTTCTCGTTGGGCGTGTGGCTGACGCGGTCGGCGGGGTGCGTGATCAACGATTACGCCGACCGCTGGCTCGATCCGCTGGTCGAGCGCACCAAGGGCCGGCCGCTCGCCACTGGCGCAGTGCGCGGGCGCGAGGCGCTGGCGGTGTTCGCGGTGCTGATGCTGGCCGCATTCGCGCTGGTGATGACGCTGAACCGGCTGACCATAGTGATGAGTGTGGTGGGCATGATGCTGGCGGCCAGTTATCCCTACCTCAAGCGCTACACCTATCTGCCGCAGGTTTACTTGGGGCTGGCGTTCGGCTGGGGCATTCCGATGGCCTTTGCGGCCGTGCGCGGCGAAGTGCCGGCGATCGCCTGGGTGCTTTACGTGGCCAACATCTTCTGGACCACCGCCTACGACACCTGGTATGCGATGGTCGACCGGGAAGACGATCTGCGTGCGGGCAGCAAATCCACCGCGATCCTGTTCGGCGACCTCGATCTGCTCGCGCTCGGTGTGCTCTACGCGCTGTTCTTCATCGGCCTGGGGCTGATCGGCCGTCAGGCCGGACTCGGACCCGCCTACTGGATGGGCCTGGGCATCGCACTGCTGCTGGTGACGTATCAGTTCGCGATCGGGCGCTGCAGGCAGCCAGACGGGTGCTTCCGGGCGTTCCTGAACAACCATTGGGTGGGGATGGCCGTCTTCGTGGGCCTGGCCGTCGCACTGTGGCGCAAAGGCTGAAGCAAACCGGGATGACCTGTTCCGGGCATTCAAAGGCATCAGCGTATTGCTGCACTGCAGCAACCGCCAAGCGTACCCTGTCCCTGCGCACTGTTTCACTTCAAAAATGCTTCCATGACGCTGATTTGACCGGGTTTTTGCATGAATACGTATGCAGTGCACTGTCTGTTTGCCGGCCACGGACTACCATCGCCGGGCATGCCGGGGACAGGCTGGACGCCGGACATGCCGGGAACTGCGGAACACTCGCGTCTTATGCGGATTCGCGCACGGACCTGCTAACGAATTCCAGCTGATGTGGAGGGGATCCATGCAGCCTTTGAAGCGAAACCTGTTGAGTACCGCGTTGGCGTCCGCCACGCTGATGATGGTCGG
>JANOXT010000161.1:0-1872 GCA_031418555.1 Lysobacterales bacterium
TCCCGCCCTTTCGGAAACGCCACCGATGAACGTCCTTGCCCCCGCCCTGCTCGCCACTCTCCTGCTTGGCTGCACGACGCAACCTGCGACCGATACGCCGCCGCCTCTGGCTATCGCGACATCGGCCGCGACCACCGCCGAATACCTATCGCTGACGCTCGACAGCGGCGCGCAACGCTGGTGGAACACCGCCACCGTCTACGAAATCTGGCCGCGCTCGTTCAAGGATTCCGACGGCGACGGCAACGGCGATTTCAACGGTATGACCTCGAAGCTGGACTATCTGAAAGACTTCGGCGTGGATGCGATCTGGCTCACCCCGGTGTTCGAAGCGCCGTCGTATCACGGCTACGATTTCCAGGATTTCTACAGCGTCGAACGCGACTACGGCACGATGGCGGAGTTCGAACGCTTCATCGATCAATCGCACAGCCGCGGCATCAAGGTCATCCTCGATCTTGTACTCAACCACATCTCTGACCAGCACGAGTGGTTTCTCAAATCCGCGCGCAAGGAACCGGGCTATGAAGATTATTTCGTGTGGCGCGACCAGCGCCCCGCAGGCTGGGGTCAGGCGTGGTCGGACAAGGCCAATCCAGAAGCGGTATGGCATTGGAACGCTACGCGCAAAGCGTATTACTACGGCGCGTTCGGCGGCTCGCAGCCCGATGTGAATCTGCGCAATCCGAAAGTCGTCGCGGAGCTTGATGCGCTGGCTGCGTTCTGGCTGAAAAAGGGCGTCGACGGTTTCCGTCTCGACGCGGTGCGCTATGCCATCGAAGACGGCCCACTGTCGCAGCAGGCGGATACCCAAGCCACGCTCGACTACTGGACCGGTTTCACCCAGCGCGTCAAAGCCATCAACCCCGATGCGCTGCTGGTCGGCGAAGCCTGGGCCGCACTGCAGACCACCGGCCGCTACCGCAACGGCGGCAAGGGGCTGGACGCCGCGTTCGATTTCGACTTCGGCAACATCATCATTGACATCTTGAATCCAAAAGCAGTCCGTCGCGCCGATTTCGGCACACTCGGCAACAGCGACATCAGCCAGAAACGCGAGAGTCTGTGGGCGAATCTGCAACAGCGCGCCGCCGCTGCACCGATGGGCTATTTCTCACCGTTCCTCACCAACCACGATCAGAACCGGATCATGCACACGCTAGAGAACGACGCGGCAAAAGCGCGCATCGCCGCCAGCCTGCTGCTGACGTCGCCGGGCACCGCGTATCTGTATTACGGCGAAGAAATCGGCCTGTCGCAGCACCGCATCGGCGAAGACCGCTACCGCCGCGCCCCGATGCAGTGGAACGACGACGCCAACGCCGGCTTCAACGCCACCGGCCGCAGCTGGATCGACCTGCCCGCACCGCAGGGCTATCGCGGCGACCAAGGCGCATGGTGGTCGACCTACTGGAAACAGCAGCGCGACAAAGGCCACTCGGTCGCCGCACAACAGGCGGACCCGGCATCGCTATACAGCCATTACAAACGTCTGCTCGCCGTGCGTCGTCAGAACCCCAATCTGCAGCAGCCGCAGGAGCTTCGCTATTACCCGGTCTCCGCCCCCAACGCATGGGTGCTGCAGGCGCTGGGCAACGGCCGCGATACCTGGGTGGTCGTCAATCTCGACCCAACCAAAGCCGCGACGTTCGATGTGCCGGCTGCGCTGCGGGGCGAGCGGGTGGAACAGTTGAGCGGTGCGAAGAAAACGCTGGCGGAACGGGTGACGTTGAACGGTGGAGAGAGTTGGGTGTTTTGAAGCGTGATGCTTCAGATCCGGTACAAGACGCACCCAGCTGTTCGCATGGACAAAATGGCTGGGGCAATTAAAAAACCTTCATTTTTTAATTTATCTCTTCTTGCTGCACATCG
>JANOXT010000162.1:0-2972 GCA_031418555.1 Lysobacterales bacterium
AGTGCATCTAAGTGCGACAAGTCGTGAACAGTATAGCCAGGCATATCTCGCGGAATAAAAGTAATTAATTGACCAACATTAAACCTGAATTGCTGCAAGGCAACTTTTAACTTAGCTCGCGCGTCATCATGCTGGTCTCCAGAAGGATCTAGAGTCTTTCCAATTTTTCCAAACATGTCACCAGCCTTTTCATAGCCAAATATTTATAGGATTGAATATCAAACCAGCCCGTAGACATAGGTCATCAACCCAGCCAAACCATACGCCAAAAGCTGGGTACAAAGCACCCAGCCTACCAATGTGACGCATCTTTTCTCCTAGCACGATACCAACCCACCCAACCTACGACCACCCCAACATCCGGTCAAGCCACCAACGCACCTATCCACCCTGTAATAACCGACAGGATGCGTCGCCAACAGCAATCAAAGGCTCTCTACACGCCTGCAGCCTCAACCCGTGCTAGCGTACCCCCAGCCAGCGCACGACCACCAAAGCCGCTCGGCCAACCCTGCACACAGCCGCACGCCGTGATCGCAGGAAAAGGGGAACAGTTCCATCACAGGGAGAACGCCAGGATGCGCTACACACGCCGTGATTTTCTTGCTACTGCTACTGCCGCTGCCGCTGCCGGGGCATCAATGATGTCGCTCACGCCCGGGCAAGCGTTTGGTTCCGATACCAAAGAGGCGGGCCGCACTGCCCGCTACCATCGTTACAACGTCACCAGTCCGCAGGGGCAGCGGATGCTGGCCAGCTATGCGCGGGGGGTGCAGGCGATGCTGGCGCTGCCGCCGGATCATCCGCACAACTGGTTTCGCAATGCCTTCGTGCACATGATGGATTGCCCGCACGGCAACTGGTGGTTCTATGTGTGGCATCGCGGGTTTGTGGGTTATTTCGAGCAGACCATCCGCAAGCTGAGCGGTGATGCCGAATTTGCGATGCCGTATTGGGACTGGACCGAGCTGCCGGAAATCCCGGCGGGCATGTTCGACGGCGTGCTGACGCCCACCGACAAAGCGTACGCGCCGTACACGGGCAATCTGAATGTGTTCACGTCGTTCATCAAGCCGGCGATGGGCCAGTTCTGGAATTCGCTGTCCGCTGGGCAGCGCGGCCAATTGTCGATGCGCGGTTACAACGCTTTCGACGATTTGTGGAACGACGTGACCGGCTACAACGCTGCGCAGCAGGCCGGCATCTCGGGCAACGCGGCGTATGCGATCACCTGCGGCGCGCGCTATCTGTCGCGATCGAATCCGAAGCTGGACCCGAAGACCACCGCCGACGTGGCGCCCAACATCATCCGCGCGGGTCTGTCGCCGCTTGAGTTCTACAATCCGCAGATCAGCCGCAGTTTCGCCAGTTCCAAAACCACGTCGCACGTGCTGCAGCCCAACGACACCACCCAGTTCTCGGTGCTGGAAGGGTTTCCGCACAACAAGGTGCACAACTGCATCGGCGGCGTGGGCGCGATCGATCCCGGCCCGTACGGCAGCATGACCAATTTCCTGTCGCCGGTGGATCCGATTTTTTTCCTGCATCACTCCAACATGGATCGCCTGTGGGACGTGTGGACGCGCAAGCAGATCGCGCGCGGGCTGCCGATTCTGCCGGGCGGCGCCGACTTCGCGCCATTCATGAGCGAGGCCTTCCTGTTCTACGTGGGCGGCGACGGCCGGTATGTGGGGCCGAGGAAGGCCGGCGAGTACGTGAACACATCGGTGTTCGACTACGACTACGTGGGCGGTTTCGCCAGCGATCTTGAAAAAGAGCCGAAACCGCTGCGCTCAGCGCCGAGGACGGCCGCGATCAAAAGCGTGCGCAATGCCGATGCCGCGTCGGTGGTGGTGCCGAATCTGCTGATCAAGAACCATCTTGCGCAGAGTCGTCCGCAGACGCTGATCGCGGAGATCACGATGGCGCGGCCGGACGGGTTGTCGAACACGCGCGAGTTCGACGTGCTGATCAACGCACCCGAAGGCGTGACCCAAGTGGACGCCGACAGCCCGTACTACGCGGGCACCATCGCGTTCTTCGGCCCGGTCATGTCGGGGATGGAGATGTCGCACAACAGCACCTTCGCCGTACCGCTGCCGCAGACGTTGAGGGCGTTCTCGAATCTGGAGGCCACCAGCACCAGGTTGGACATCCGGTTGGTGCCGTCCAGCGGGCAGGCGCCGAAGTCGACGCCGGTGCAGGATGCGGCGATCATCTCCGCGCCATGAGCACGCTTTCGATACGGGTCAACGGATATGGGCACGCCGGCATGAGTAGTGCGGCATGAACCGCACCGCCGCTGCGTCCGCACTCGCGATGCTGTTCGCGCTGTGCGGGCGCGCGGCGGCGCAGGACAGGGCACTCACGCTTCCGCAGCCGCTGCAGTCCGGCGACACCGCATTTATCGAGGTGACGCTGGGAGTGATCGGGCCGGGGCAGGAGATAGAAATCACCACGCCGGGCGGGCGCACGCTCGGCGTGATCTCGCCGCACGGTATCCGCGCTGGAAACGCGGCAGGCACCTACACCCTGCCCCTGCCCGCCGATGCGATCTGCCATGGCCGCGTTGCGATCACGCTGAGGGTCACGCGATCGGATGCGAAGGCGCGTATGCCGACGGCCGATGAAGTGCGGGGCTTGCGGGTTGTGGTGAATGCAGCGACACCACACTGACACTTTTTTTGATTCAGTCGATCACGCTACTTTTGCTTGCGCAACGCGCAAGTTCCCCTCTACCGCGTGCGGGAGAGGGAAAGACCGATCGCTATGCCAACCCAAAATCAATGGCCGCGCACACCGCCGCCGCCTGCGCGGCGTTGCACTGTTCTGGCGTGGCGCGCGGGCTGTCTGGGTAGACCTCGGTGGTGGTGCGGTAGCGCGCGGCGGTGATGCCTGCGCACAGGCCCAGTGCCGCGACCGGGTAATGGATGACGCCCGGTGCGACCACCGGTGAGCCGATGATCTCGCCA
>JANOXT010000163.1:0-4086 GCA_031418555.1 Lysobacterales bacterium
CAGCACGCGCTGTTTCTCGGCCGCGGTATTCATTACCCGATCGCACTCGAAGGCGCGCTGAAGCTCAAGGAAATTTCCTACATCCACGCCGAAGCGTATCCAGCGGGCGAACTGAAACACGGCCCGCTGGCGCTGGTGGATTCGGACATGCCGGTGGTGGTGATCGCGCCGAACGACAGCCTGCTGGAAAAAGTGAAATCCAATATTCAGGAAGTCCGCGCCCGCGGCGGCGAGATGTACGTGTTTGCCGACGCCGACAGCCACTTCACCGAATCCGAAGGCGTCCACGTCATCCGCACCCCGCGCCACGTCGGCGTACTGTCGCCGATCGTGCACGCGATCCCGGTGCAGCTGTTGGCGTATCACGCGGCGCTCGCGCGCGGTACGGATGTCGACAAGCCGCGGAACTTGGCGAAGTCGGTGACGGTGGAGTGATTTGCCATGCGCTGCAGATAGATGGCGTCGGAGCAATCTCCGGCACGCAATAAGACTCTGCCCAACCGACAAAACGCGAGGAGATCGGGGAGCAAAACTCCCCGGTCTCTTCAGCGTGTAGGTGAAGCCTCGATCAGGGAATCGGTCCTGTCGGGCAAGCGAACGTATTGGAGCGCGAAGTCGATCCTGCCGCATTGGTCACAGTGACAGTGACTGTTGGCCGTGAGCGGCGCAAGCATATGCCCATGAATTCGTTTTGATCGGAACCATCCGGCCAACTCACAACTGCGGGTGTGGATGAAGAAAAGATCACCCTGCACATGTAGATCCCGCCGCCGCTGTTGTTGACGTCCGGACAGATTAGATTTGAGATCGTTGGCGGGCTTCCGATGCTGGCGTAGGCGGTCGCGGTACGTTCGGCTGCCGAGACGCTGCCTGAGAGCACAAGCAATGCGCTTGCGACGGCAATGATATTTTGACGTGTATAAAAATTCATGAAGATATCCTCTTGATGGAGTTTATGATCGATTCGCAGGCGTTCATCTGGTGTGTCGAATATCTTTCATCCCAGCCATAAGGCCGCCTGCAATGTCTGATACGTCGTGGAATGTGCATAAGACGCGACGTTTCCTGGTTGTTGGCGTTTCAGCCAAACTCGGCAAAGAAGCGAGGGAGAAGGTCATCTGCCTGATGAAGAAAAAGCCCGATCGTGTGTCGACTGCGGCGAATAAACAGATGCGCTCGCATCGCGCCGGGCGGCAGTGTGCTGATGCGCATTGGGCATAAATCGTTTGCGCGTAGCCCAGGAACGGCGACAATCCCACGATGCCGTCCACGCCTCGCAAAATCATCCACATCGACATGGACGCGTTCTACGCGTCGGTCGAGCAGCGCGACGATCCGTCGCTGCGCGGCAAGCCGGTGGTGGTGGCATGGCGCGGGGCGAGGTCGGTGGTGTGCGCGGCGTCGTATGAGGCGCGGACGTTCGGGGTGAGGTCTGCAATGCCGGCGGTGCGCGCGGAGCGGCTGTGTCCGCAGGCGATCTTCGTGCCGCCGGATTTTGTTCGCTACAAAGCGGTATCGCGGCAGGTGCGCGAGATCTTCGCGCGGCATACCGATCTGATCGAACCGCTGTCGCTGGACGAGGCGTATCTGGATGTCACCGAGCCGAAGACGCAGCTCGACAGCGGTGAAACGCCCAGCGCGACCGCGATTGCCGATATCATCCGCACGCAGATTCGCGAAGAGACCGGACTAACCGCATCGGCAGGCATCGCGCCGAACAAGTTTCTGGCCAAGATCGCATCCGACTGGCGCAAGCCCGACGGGCAGTTCGTGATCCGCCCGCATCAGATCCACGACTTCCTCACGCCGCTGCCGGTCGGCTGCATTCCCGGTGTGGGCAAGGTGGCGCAGGAGAAGCTGCACGCATTGGGCGTCGCGACTGTCGGTGATCTGCGCGGGATCGACATCGCTCTGCTGCAGCAGACGTTCGGCAGCTTCGGCGCGCGGCTGCACGAACGCGCGCAGGGTATCGACGAGCGTCCGGTCGAATCCGATCAGCCGGTGCAGTCGATCTCTTCGGAAGATACGTTCGAACGGGACGTGTTGATCGATGAATTGGAGCCGGCGATCCGTCGGCTTGCGGAAAAAACCTGGGAAGCGTCGCGCAAGGTCGAGCGTGTCGGCCGCACCGTAGTGCTGAAGCTGAAGACCGCGTAGTTCCGCATCCTCACCCGCAGCCACACGCCGGATGCACCGCCGGCCTCGCTGGAACAGTTTGTCGAGATCGCGTTGATGCTGCGTGATCGTGTCGATCTACCGTCGCATACGCGCTATCGGCTGGTGGGCGTGGGGCTTGGCGGGTTTCGCGATCGCGATGCGTTGCACGTGCAGCCAGCGTTGTTTTCGATGTGACTCGCCGGTAGAGCGGGCTTCAGCCCGCTGCCCTTTAGACAAACCAGCGGCCTGAAGGCCGCTCTACCGATCGGTCTACCGCTCCGGTTTCGGTTTCTTCGCTTTCGACGCCTTGATCTGCGCCAGTGCTTTCGCGGCATCGATGCGGCCGTAGCCGAATTTGTTCGAGTGGCCGTTGGCTTTGTACGCGGAGGCGGGACCGATTTTTTTCGTGCTGGCAATGAGCGCGGCGCGCACGTCGTCGGCGGTCATCTCCGGCTTCAGCGACAGCATCAGCGCGCACAGGCCGGCGACCAACGGCGTTGCCGATGAGGTGCCGCCGAAGTCGTTGATGAACAGGCCGTCGGCACCGCCGGCAGCGGCATCGCCGATATTGAAGCCGCGTCCGGGTATGGAGACATCGGTGGTGAAGATGCCGCGGCTGCCGCCGTTGGACGGTGCGACCACGCAGACCTGCGGGCCGCGATTGGAATAGTCGGCCAGTTCATCCGCATCCGTGGACGCGCCGACCGCGATCGCGTTGGGATCGGAGGCCGGATAATCGACGCGCGCGTGCGCTTCGTTGCCGGTGGCGCAGACGACAACGGTGCCGCGTCCTTTGCGGCCCATGCGGCGCGCGTCCTGCAGCGCGAACTCGATGTCGGGGCTCTTGGCGCCGCCCCACGAGCACGAAATCACGTCCGCGAACGCCGCGGCGTAACGGATCGCGTCGGCCACCTGGCTTTCGCTGGCCAGGTCGTCGGCATGGAAGACTTTCACCGGCAGCAGCCGGCAATTGGGCGCGATGCCAAAGCCGCGCGGACCGCGGCCGACCGCGACGCCCGCGCAGCAGGTGCCGTGGATGTCATTGCCGCTCATCTGCTCGAACGGCGCGCGGAAGCGCTTGGGACGCGGATTGAAATGATCGACATCGTTGTCGGGCAGATAGAAATCGCGACCGCAGACATCGCGCGCTTCGTCCGGATCGACGTTGCGCAGGATGTTGCCGCGCAGTTCGGGGTGTTCCACGTCGATGCCGTCGTCGAGCACGGCGATGGTGATCGCGCGTTTGCCGCGCGTGATCTGCCAGGCCTTGCTGGCGCCGATCAGACGCAGATGCCACTGCTTCGCGGAGGGCGCCACGGTGGCGGCAGGCGCGCAGCGGCGGAACTGCGATACGAAGTTCGGCGCTGCGAACGCCACTTCATCCAGCGCAGCCAGCCGCGCGGCCAGGCGCACCAATTCTTCGCCGGGGTGGCGCAGGGCGGTATCGGTGAGGATCATCTGATCGGCGATCATCAGGTTGCGTAGATGCAGCGCCAGCCCGCTGTCACGCAGGATCGCGCTGCGGATCTTCGCCGATGTCTGAGGTTTGAAACGCAGCACGATTTCCTTGTACAGGATTCGCATCAGCTGCGTTTCGCGATCCATGTACGCGGTGATGGTCTTGCGTTCGAGCACATTGCCCAGCGCTTTTGTAGCCGACTTTTTTGTGGCGGCCATCCCTGTCGCCGATTTGGCGCGCGCTGCGGTGGGCGTTTTTGCGATGCCGCGGCTGGGCACTTCGAAAAACGTCTGCGCTGCACGCATGACCCGCCCCGTCGCCATGGCCGCAGTGGGCGTGCCCGACAGACGTGCGATGGTCTCGCCCTGCACGGCTTCGAGACTCAGCGGCAGGCGGTCCAGCTCGATCCATTCGCCGCTGGCCATGCGCATGCCGACATCGGAGCGGGTAGCGGTTTCGACGATCATGGG
>JANOXT010000164.1:0-2461 GCA_031418555.1 Lysobacterales bacterium
CAAAGACAACGACCAGTACCTGCGGATCGTCGACGTGCGCAAGGAGTTCGACGGGTTCGTTGCCGTGGACGACACCAATCTGGACATCCGCAAGGGCGAGATTTTCGCATTGCTGGGCGGCTCGGGCTGCGGCAAATCGACCCTGCTGCGCTGTCTGGGCGGGTTCGAGCGGCCGACCTCCGGCAAGATTTACCTCGACGGCCAGCTGATGAACGATCTGCCGCCCTACGAGCGGCCGATCAACATGATGTTCCAGTCCTATGCGCTGTTTCCGCATATGACCGTGGCCCAGAACATCGCGTTCGGACCGAAGCAGGACGGCATGAGCCGGCAGCAGATCGACGATCGTGTCAACGAAGTATTGAAGCTGGTGCAGATGGAGAAATACGCCAAACGCAAGCCGCACCAGCTTTCCGGCGGTCAACAGCAGCGCGTCGCCTTGGCGCGTTCGCTGGCGAAAGGCCCGAAATTGCTGCTGCTGGACGAACCGATGGGCGCGCTCGACAAGAAGCTGCGCTCGCAGATGCAGCTGGAGCTGGTCAACATCATCGAAAAATCGGGCGTCACCTGCGTGATGGTGACGCACGATCAGGAAGAAGCCATGACCATGGCCACCCGCATCGCGCTGATGGACAGCGGCCGGATCCGCCAGGTCGCCACTCCGGACGAAATCTACGAATCGCCGACCAGCCGTTTCGCCGCCGAGTTCATCGGCTCGGTCAATATGATCGAAGGCAAGATCGACGAAGACATGAAGGACTACATCACCATCCGCTCGACGCAGCTGCCCGACGCGATCTATGTCGGGCATGGCGTTTCCGGCTATGAAGGTCAGGATGTCGCGTTCGGTGTGCGTCCGGAAAAAGTCCAGATCAGCAAGGAAGAGCCGGCGCAGCCGCACAACAAGGCGCGCGGCAAGATCGAGGACATCGCCTATTTCGGCAGCCACTCGGTCTTCCACGTGCGCCTGCCTACCGGCTTCAAGATGATGGCGAACTTCGCCAATCAGGAGCGCTGGGCCAGCGAAGGCATGACTTGGGGCGATGAAGTCTGGCTGTCGTGGGGCGACAACGAAGGTGTGGTGCTGACCTCATGAACGCACGCATCGGCAGGATCCTCACCAAGCTGATGCCCGGCCAACGCTGGGGCGTGATCGCGGTTCCCTATCTGTGGATGCTGCTTTTTTTCGCGATTCCGTTTCTGATCGTGCTGCGTATTTCATTCTCGCAGCGCGACCAGACCAGCTCGCCGCCGTACACGCCGATCCTGGAGTACATCGACAGCGCGGTCACGATGAAGCTCAATCTGAGCCATTACGCGACGCTGGTGACCGACTCGCTCTACATACAGGCCTACGCCAGTTCGCTGTGGATCGCGGCGGTATCCACACTGCTGGCGCTGTTGATCGGCTATCCGATGGCCTACGTGATCGCGCGGCTTCCGCCTGCGTCGCGCAATATCGCGATGATGCTGGTAGTGCTGCCGTCGTGGACATCCTTCCTGATCCGCGTCTACGCGTGGGTCGGTATTCTCAAGAACAACGGTTTGTTGAACGGTCTGCTGCTGAAGCTGGGCCTCATCGATGAGCCGCTGAAGATTCTATACACGCCGCTTGCGACCTACATCGGTATCGTCTACTGCTATCTACCGTTCATGATCCTGCCGCTGTACACCAATCTTGTAAAACACGATCACCGTCTGCTTGAAGCCGCCTACGATCTGGGCGCGAAGCCGTGGAAAGCCTTCCTCAAGATCACCTTGCCGCTGTCGCGCGCCGGCATCATCGCCGGCTGCATGCTGGTGATGATTCCAGCGGTGGGCGAATACGTGATTCCCGAAATGCTGGGCGGCCCCGATACGCTGATGATCGGCCGCCAGCTGGTCAACGATTTCAGCGCTGCAACCGACTGGCCGCGCGCCTCGGCGGTGGCGATCTCCATGCTGCTGTTGCTGCTGGTGCCGATCCTGCTGTTCAACCGCGTGCAGCAGCGGGAGATGGAAGGGAGGCTGACATGAAGGTGCCGCGCTCCGGCTGGTTGACGTGGCCCGTGCTGATGTTCGGCTTCGCGTTCCTGTACGTGCCGATCCTGATCCTGATGGCCTATTCCTTCAACGAAAGCAAGCTGGCCTCGGTCTGGTCCGGATTTTCGTTCAAATGGTACGGCGCACTGTTTCGCGACCGCGAGATGATCCACGCGGCGTTGCTGAGCCTGAAAGTCGCGTTCTTCACCGCCAGCACGTCGGTGGTACTGGGCACGCTGGCTTCGTTGGTGATGACGCGGATGCGACATTTCCACACACGCACGTTGTTCGGCGCCCTGATTACCGCGCCGCTGGTGATGCCCGAGGTCATTCTGGGCCTGTCGCTGCTGCTGCTGTTCGTGTCGCTGGGCAATGCTTTGAATGGACTGGGGATCGGTCATTTCCAGCCCAAGGGCGTGCTGACGATCTGGATCGCGCA
>JANOXT010000165.1:0-9367 GCA_031418555.1 Lysobacterales bacterium
CCGCGATCGCGCCCAGCATCGCCAGCAGGATCGGCACGCTGTCCTTCTGCGCGCGCTCGACGCTGCGGAGCACGTGGGTCTGGGTGACGTGCGAGACCTCATGCGACAGCACCCCGGCCACTTCGTCCTCCGATTCTGCCGCCAACACCAGGCCGGCGTTGGTGCCGACGTAGCCACCCAGCGTGGCGAAGGCGTTGAACTGGCGGTCTTTCAGCATGAAAAACGTGAACGGCTGCCGCGGTTTGTCGCTGGCGGCGGCCAGACGATGGCCGACCGACTGCAGCCATCCGTCGATCAACGGATCGTCCAGCACATAACCGTAATGGCGCAGCTGGCTCAGCATCATGCTGCCGTATTCGGCCTGTCGCGCCGGGTTGAGCAATTCGTTGGCCGAAGAACCGATATCCGGCAGCCGGTTGTCCTGCGCCTGCGCGCAGATCGCCGCGAGAGAAAAGGTCAGAGCGGCGATGGCGGCCGGCAGGCGCATTGGGCAGAATTCCTGTAGCGGTATCGTGGGACAGCATGCCGGTAATCGTCCAGCATGGCGTGAATGCGCTGTTAAGCCGGATGCATCAGGTCTTTGCGGACCTTGGAGTGCATGCGTGTCTGAATCGTTCCTTGCACTGCAGCGTTTCGCGGTGCGGGTGGAAAACGCCGGAGCGGGCCCCCATGATGACCGCCACACATGAACCGCCGCGCCCAGCAGCGAGGGAGACCCACTTGAGCGACACCGCCCCCCAGACTTTGCCGATCACGATCTACAGCACCGTGATCTGCCCGTACTGCGTTTCGGCCAAGAATTTCCTGAAGAGCAAGGGTCTGAGCTGGACCGAGATCCGCATCGACACCGACCCGGTCGAGCGTGAAAAAATGATGGCGCGCGCCAAACGCACCAGCGTGCCGCAGATCTTCGTCGGCGATGTCCACGTGGGCGGCTTCGACGACATGATGGCGCTGCATCGCGCCGGGAAATTCGAGCCGCTGTTGTCCGGAGCAGGGTTGTCCGGAGCAGGCGGATGAGTACTGTCGACGAGAATGAAACAGACCGCCTTGCCGAATTCACAGCCTTCCGCAAACGCATGAACGAACGCATCCTGGCCGAACCCAACCAGGTGGTGCGCCGATTCTTCGCGCTGGATACCCAGACCTATCAGGCCGGCGCGCTCGACGTGAAGACCAAGGAACTGCTGGGTCTGGTCGCCTCGATGGTGCTGCGCTGCGACGACTGCATCAGCTACCACGTCGCCCAATGCAGAGAAGCTGGGGTGACCCGCGACGAGATGTTCGAAACCTTCTCGGTCGGGCTGGTGGTGGGTGGTTCCATCGTGATCCCGCACCTGCGCCGCGCCGTCGATTTTCTCGACAGACTCGAACAGGGCGAGGCTGCGGCGGCGCCGGCGCACGATCACGGCTGACAGCAGCAGGGCCGGAAGCGGAGGCGCCATCGGCTTTCGTATGAACGCGAATCCCAGCAACCCTGCGGGGCTTACGGCATAATTCCCGGCCCGCCTGCGCCGGACCCGGGTTTCGATGGGCTTTCCGGACGGCCTGAAAACAATTCCGACAACGACGCCGGGCCCTGTGCTTCGGCCCGCATGAACGCACTGGCTGGAAAAGATCATGACCCAAACGATTACCGTCATCCGTGGCGATGGCATCGGCCCCGAGATCATGGACGCGGCGCTGTCCGTGCTGGACGCCATGGACACCGGCCTGCTGTATGAAGAAGCCGATGCGGGTCTGGTCGCGCTGGAGAAGCATGGCGAATTGCTGCCGCAGACGACCCTGGACTCGATTCACCGCAACCGCATCGCGCTCAAAAGTCCGCTGACCACGCCGGTGGGAGAGGGCTTCAGTTCGATCAACGTGGAGTTGCGTAAACGCTTTGACCTTTACGCGAATGTGCGCCCGGCGAAGTCGTTCCCGAACACCAAATCGCGATTCCCGACGGGTGTGGACATCATCACCGTCCGCGAAAATACCGAGGGTGCGTATATCGGCGAAGGCCAGACGCTCTCCGCCGATGGCGAAACCGCGACGCTGACCCAGCGGATCACCCGTCACGGTTCCGAACGCATCGTCCGCTATGCGTTCGAGCTGGCGCGCAAGACCGGCCGCAAGAAAGTCACCGTGGTGCACAAGGCCAATATTCTGAAGTCGACGTCGGGTCTTTTTTTGCGCACCGCGCGCGTCGTGGCCGCCGAATACCCGGACATCACCTGCAACGAGATGATCGTCGACAACACCTGCATGCAGCTGGTGATGCGTCCGGAGCAGTTCGACATCATCGTCACCACCAATCTGTTCGGCGACATCATTTCCGATCTGTGCGCCGGTCTCGTCGGCGGCCTCGGTCTTGCTCCGGGCGCCAATATCGGCACCGAAGCGGCGATCTTCGAGGCCGTGCACGGCTCGGCGCCGGATATCGCCGGCAAAGGCGTCGCCAACCCGTGCGCGCTGCTGCTCGCGGTGGGGCAGATGCTCGATCATGTCGGTCAACCGGACAATGCCACGCGCCTGCGCAACGCGATCATCGCCACGCTGGAAGCAAAAGATGCGGTCACTCCGGATCTCGGCGGCACTGGC
The DNA here is from genome assembly GCA_031418555.1 of Lysobacterales bacterium. Classification (GTDB taxonomy): domain Bacteria; phylum Pseudomonadota; class Gammaproteobacteria; order Xanthomonadales; family Xanthomonadaceae; genus Lysobacter_I. Next base: position 2,587 of record JANOXT010000165.1, read on the forward strand.
ACTACGATGTCGTTCGCCAAGGCAATCGCCAGCCGGCTTTGATCAGCGGCACATTGCGTGAATCATGGTTGTGTTGGGCCGCTACGACGAGACAGTTGTACGTCGTAGCGCCCGTTGATATGCCAGCTTCAGCTGCAGTTGCCTGACATATACGTGCCGCTGAATGACTTCAAGCACGCCTGTGAGGTCGATGCAGCGCCTGGGTCGAGCTTGACCTCATAGCCCAGCGAGTCGAATGCTCCGGTCAGGAACTGACTGCTGTTGGCTCTGCCTTCGACACCGTCGACAATCGACAGCACGCTTTCGATGGTGAACACGTCTCCCACACGTGCGCGGATCGTTTGCGTTTCGACGGCGTCGCCGACGATAACGTCAGCTCCGCCTGGCGCGCGCGCGATGGTGTAGTTCAGATCCACGAGTTTGTCGCGGTTGTGGTAGGTTTCGGTCGCAACCCAGTAAAAAGCGAAATCCGAGGCGCTGCCCGCGCCGCCCACGGTACGTGTGATGTTGACGCTCACAGGCGTACCGCGCGCAAGAGTCCGCGAGCTGACCCGGAACGAATCGCCCCACAGCAGCCGGGCTCCTGCTTTAACCTCCGACAGGGCATTGAGACTGATCGCGGTCAGTTCTTCGCTCTTCTGCGAAAAACCGATGCGATTGGCGGTGATCTCGTAGCGCGAAGAAGCGAATTCAACGCCCTGTATGCCGACATTGCGTAAGCTGATGCTCGGCAGAGGCACTACATTGTCGAGATCCGACACATTGCGATAGATGCGCTCATTGGCGATCGGCGATGCATTGGTCTGGCCTTGTGCCGTTGCGCTGTTGAACCGGCTCAGGCCGACGTAATAAAGCGAAGATCCGCACTCACTTCCGCACAGCCTGAAACCCGAAGGGGCGGCTGATGTCTGGGTGTTTGTTTGTTGCGCGTAAGCAGAGAACACGCATGCGGCGAGCACGCTCAAGGCCATGATCTGGCTCAGCGTATGCACCGATCTGATCTTGTGCTTTGGCTTGCAGTTGACTTTCATAATTCACTCCGTTGAGCTATCGATTGAGGCCGTTTGATCGGCACGATGACAACATCCTGATCGACGATCCCTGTTGTTGTGCTCCTGTCGCGTCCATCCAGCCGCGTCGCGCCCCGTGTTGTTCGGGGCAAGTACATATCGAAAGAGAGGTTCAGCGTTTGCTTCGATGCAATTGAGCGGCGTCAACGGCTATCAGTAGTCACAGCGAGAAGTAATCACGAGACGCCACGGTTAGCTGTAGGCATCGCATCCATTGCTTTCGCAACGCTCGCAGTTTCGGTGTTCCCCTGTTTCTTTACAGACAGTGATGACTGACGATGCGCTCCCCAGCGCATCGTCATCATTGCATTTAGCGGTAGTCGAAACTACCCGGCAATCTTATTTCGATTGGATGCGCACCGGCAGCGGCACATTGCACAGATCGATGTGGCCGGCGGGACGCTTATAAAAATCATCGCGGCGGTTGCGGCGGGCTTCAACGATCGCCTCGAACAGCGGTGTATCGGTACGCAGTACCTGCAGCTTCAGGCGCCCGGCCGGCTTCAGATCGGCAGCGAGGCGGATCGACCGGATCGCGGTCCGCTGTTCCGGTTTTTCGTAAAAACCCAGCGCAGCGGTGCCTCGCGGCAGCACGCTCAATAACTCCATGCCCTGTACGACGCGGCCGACGCTGGTGATGTTGCGGTCCAGCTGACGCGGCGATTGGCCGGTGACCACATACAGTTCCGCGCCTGTGCTTGAATCCGCGGCGGTATCGCGGCCGGCGCCGACCATGCCATAGCAGTGCGCGAGCCAAGCGGTGCCCCCTTCGCCGCGATCCAAGCCGATCGGAAAACCGCTGCTGAAACCGACTTCCGGCGCCCAGCCGTCGACATCGGGCAGACGGGTGAAAGGCAGATTCTTCAAGGCGCGGGTGAATTCGGCCGGCAATTTCGCTTTTGCGGCTTTCGGCAGCGGTTTGCGGGTGGCATCGGTATCGGCCGCATCGCCCCACTGCACTACGAAGTTGTCTTGCGAACGGTTGATGCTGAGCCCATTCCAGTAGCCGCCCTTGGCCATCGCGCGGATGTTGGCGACATGGGCGGGCGCGAAATCCGGCGCCAGTTCGATCACTACGCGCCCTGCGGCGAAATCCATGTACAGGGTGCGTGCGGGGTCGAGCCCTCGCCAGTCGCTGGGCTTGGAGCCATCCAGCAGCTCCTGCATCGACTTGGATTTTGGGGCGGGTGGATCGGCCGGCGTCGTTTGCGCGGCGGCGGCCAGCGCGGTCGTCAACAGCGCGATGGTCAGAGTGGTGCGGACTGGGCTCACGGCGGCGGCTTCCCCTGATATGGACTGCCGATTCTGGCCGAGAAGGCGGGTACGGGCCAGCCTCTACACAGACTCATGACTGTTGGGATGACTTCCTACACATCTACTATGCGTAAGTTATGGATAGAGTGATGTCAACGATATAAAGCTGATCACCGCAGGGGTTGCCATGCACATGCCGCCGACGCCCGATGACACCACCGACGCGCTGCTGCGCAAGTTCCAGAAAGAACTGTCTGCCGGCACCGTGTCGCTGGCGCTGCTGGCGGTGTTGGGCGCAGCGGTCGAGCCGATGTACGGCTATCAGATCGCGAAAACGCTGGAGCGCCAAGGCGACGGCGTGCTCAGCGGAAAACAAAGCGCGCTGTATCCGGTGCTGCGCAACCTTGAAGGGGCTGCGCTGCTTGAAAGCCAAGTCGAGCCGTCGATCAGCGGGCCGCCGCGTCGCTACTACAGCATCACGCCGTTTGGACGCGAGATCCTGCGCGCCTGGAGCGACGCCTGGTGCGCCACCCGAGATTCCGTCGATACCGTTCTGAAGGGGAACTTGCCATGAATGCCCGCCCGCTGCCGACCAATATTCCCGATTACCTCGAACACCTGCGGCGTTCGCTGGCCGGCGCCGATGCGGCGCTGGTGCAGGACGCGCTGTACGACGCCGAGGAGTACTTGCGCTCGGAAATGGCCGAAAACCCGGACAAAAGCGAGGCTGATGTGATCGCGCAGGTGGCGTCCAGCTACGGCGCGCCCGATGAGGTCGCCGACATTTATCGCGACACCGAAGTGAAAGTGCAGACCGCGCTGCGCGCGCCGCCGCCGCGTCAGCACCGTTCGGTGCTGGGCAAGTTCTTCGGTGTGATCGCGGAACCGCGCACCTATGCCGCGCTGTTCTACATGCTGCTGTCGATGGCCACCGGTATTTTCTATTTCACCTGGGTGGTTACCGGCATTTCGCTGTCGGTGGGTCTTGCGATACTGATCATCGGCATCCCGTTCGCGATTCTGTTCTTCGGATCGATCCGGATGTTTTCGCTGCTCGAAGGCCGCATCGTCGAAGTCATGCTGGGCGAGCGCATGCCGCGGCGGCCGCTATACAGCAGCCACGGCAAACCTTGGATGGCGCGGATCGCCGAGATGTTTTCCGATCGGCGCACTTGGACCACCTTGCTGTACATGGTGCTGATGCTGCCGCTGGGCATCGTTTACTTCACCATCGCGGTCACACTGCTCAGCGTCTCGCTCTCGTTCATCGCAGCGCCGATCATGGTGATCACCGGGTATGCGGCAGTGAATCAGGACTACAACGGCTGGGTGGTGCTGGGCATGGACAACGGTGTGTTCGGCACGTCGCTGGGCTATCTGGGGCTGCCGCTGGTGTTCGTTGCGGGAGTGCTGCTGCTGTTCGTCACCCTGCACGTGGCGCGCGGCATCGGTTATCTGCACGGCCAGTTCGCGAAGCATCTGCTGGTGAAGAGTTCGCAGCACGTCTGATGTCCCACCGTGTGTGCGCTCGATATCCCGACCGCGGCTGGCGCGGTCGGGATCGTACGGGATCACGCCAGATCGAAACGATCCAGATTCATCACTTTATTCCATGCCGACACGAAGTCGTGCACGAATACCTGCTGCGAATCGCTGGACGCATACACTTCTGCGAGGGACCGCAGCTGCGCATTCGATCCGAATACCAGATCCACCACCGTACCGGTGATCTTGAGCTCGCCGGTCTTGCGGTCGCGGCCTTCCAGCACGCTTGGGGCGGCGGCTGATTTCTGCCACGTCGTGTTCATGTCGAGCAGATTGACGAAGAAATCGTTGGTCAGCGCTCCAGTGTGCTGCGTGAAGACGCCATGTTTGGCCTGCCCGACGTTGGCGCCCAGTGCACGAAGGCCGCCGATCAGCACCGTCATCTCGGGTGCGGTCAGATTCAGCAAATGCGCCTTGTCCAGCAGCATTTCGGCCGCAGCGCCCTCGTACCCTTTCTTGACGTAGTTGCGGAAACCATCCGCAGCCGGTTCCAGTACCGCAAAAGAAGCCGCGTCGGTCTGATCCTGCCTGGCGTCCGTGCGTCCCGGCGCGAACGGTACGGCGACGTCTTGGCCCGCTTTCTTGGCCGCCGCCTCGACGCCTGCACAGCCGCCCAGCACGATCATATCGGCAAGCGAAATCTTCTTTCCGCCCGTCTGCGCGCTGTTGAAATCTTTCTGGATGGTCTCCAGCGTCTGCAGCACTGCCGCCAGCTCGGCCGGTTGGTTCACTTCCCAATCTTTTTGCGGCGCAAGGCGAATGCGCGCCCCGTTGGCGCCGCCGCGCTTGTCGCTGCCGCGGAAGCTGGATGCGGACGCCCAGGCGGTGGTGACCAGTTGAGCGGTGGACAGACCCGATGCGAGCAATTTCGTTTTCAGGCCGGCAATATCCTGCGCATCGACCAGCGCATGGTCGACCGCCGGAAGCGGGTCCTGCCAGATCAGCACTTCGGTCGGAACGAGTTTGCCCAGATAGCGGGCGCGCGGGCCCATATCGCGGTGGGTCAGCTTGAACCAGGCGCGGGCGAAGGCGTCATGGAATTCCTGCGGATTGGCCATGTAATGGCGCGAGATCTTTTCGTAAGCCGGGTCCATGCGCATCGCCATGTCGGCGGTGGTCATCATCGGCGCGTGGCGTTTGGTGGGGTCATGCGCGTCCGGAACCGTGGTCGCTGCCGCAGGATCCGTGGGCTTCCACTGCTGCGCGCCTGCAGGGCTTCTGGTCAGTTCCCATTCGTAGCCGAACAGCGTTTCGAAATAGCTCATGTCCCACTGCGTCGGCGTGGGCGTCCATGCACCTTCGATACCGCTGGTGATCGCATGGCCACCCCTGCCGCTTTCGAAACTGTTGACCCAGCCCAAGCCCTGATGCTCGATGTCCGCACCTTCCGGCTTGCGGCCGACGTGGGCGGCATCGCCCGCACCATGAGCCTTGCCGAACGTATGGCCGCCAGCGACCAGCGCCACGGTCTCTTCGTCGTTCATCGCCATGCGGGCGAAAGTGTCGCGAATGTCCCGCGCCGAAGCGAGCGGATCGGGCTTGCCGTTCGGGCCTTCCGGGTTGACGTAAATCAGGCCCATCTGCACTGCACCGAGCGGATTGGCGAGCTCGCGTTCGCCGCTGTAGCGCTGATCGCCCAGCCAGGTGGTTTCCGGGCCCCAGTAGATGTCGTCTTCCGGTTCCCAGACGTCCGCACGACCGCCGCCGAAACCGAAGGTCTTGAAGCCCATCGAATCCATCGCGACGTTGCCCGCGAGGATGAACAGATCGGCCCAGGACAGCTTGCGGCCATACTTTTGCTTGATCGGCCACAGCAGCCGGCGCGCCTTGTCCAGATTGCCGTTGTCGGGCCAGCTGTTGAGCGGCGCGAAGCGCTGCGCGCCCGTGCCGCCGCCTCCGCGACCGTCATGGATGCGGTATGTACCCGCGGCATGCCAGGTCATGCGCACGAAGAAAGGTCCGTAGTGGCCGTAGTCCGCCGGCCACCAGGCCTGCGAATCGGTCATCAGCGCATGCAGATTCTCGACCACGGCGTCCAGGTCAAGCGTCTTGAACGCCTCGGCGTAGTTGAACGTCCCGCCCATGGGATTGGACTTGGAAGACTGCTGATGCAGCATCTTCAAGTTGAGCTGGTTGGGCCACCAGCCTGCATTCGCCGGCGCACTGGATACCGCATGACTGCCGGCGCCGCCCGAGAACGGGCATTTCAATTCGGTTGACATGGCTTTTTCCTTGAGTGATGTGGGCCAGCAGTTGGTTCCTTGTTGGAATCCGAGCCACTGTGTTGGAAGAACGGCTCGAAGTGAGCCCGGCTCAACCTAATGCCGCGCGGCCATTTACGGAAGTCGTTTATTTCGACCGTTTCGATAGATTTTGACTATCGAAACACGAGTGCATGTGAACATGCGCGGGTCGCGAAAACGGCGGGATCGCGCCCGCCGTCGAAGATGCCGCAGGACGCGACGCGGGCTGTCAGTGTTTGCCGCCGAGCAGTCCGCCGCCGATCTTGAGCAAATCGCCCAGGCCCAGCTGGCCGTCGCCATCCTGGTCGAGGACCGCGCCCAGCAAACCACCGCCGATGCCGCCCTGCTGACGCACCTGCTGCTGTTCCTGGCCCAGGATTGAACCCAACAGACCCGCGGTAGGGTTGCCGCCGCCGGCCACGCCCAGCGCCTGGCCGCCGCCGTCATTGCCGCCGAACATGCGCTTGGCGAGATAGCCCATCACGATCGGCGCCAGAATTTTCATCAGCATGCCCGCGCGGTCGCCGCCCAGTCCGGTGGCACTGCCCAGATGTTCTTCGGCCCGCGTCTGCTGGCCGCCGAAAATGTGGCCGAGCATCCCAGCGCCGTCGGTCTGCCGGTTCTGCGCACCGCCCAATACCATTCCCAGCAGGTCGCCGATGCCGCCGC
>JANOXT010000166.1:0-5221 GCA_031418555.1 Lysobacterales bacterium
ATCTGGCGCCCGAAGTTGGACTCGAACCAACGACCCCCTGATTAACAGTCAAGTGCTCTAACCGGCTGAGCTATTCGGGCGGGGCTGCATATCCTAATGGTCCGGACCGGTACGATCAAGCGCGTGGTGATCATGCATGGCGCAAAGCGACTGCGGTCACAGCCCCGCGGCGCAGGATGCGGCAGCGGCCGGGGCAGGGCGAGCGCTGCGAAGTCTGCCGCCGTTGGAGAGGATCAGCGCCAGCGCATCCCCGGCGCCGCGGCGGTCGCAGAGCGTGAACGTGATGTTCGCCCCGGCATTGCCGCCGTTGGGTTGATAGACGATGCGTGGGCGGCCGACGCTGCCGCGCAGACGCACGCCAGCCGGCAGCTTGGCCTCCTGGCGCACGATCTGCTCGCCCGGACTGAGGCTCCGGTTGCCGTCGCGGTCGATGAAAGCAACCCAGCCCCGACTCCAGTCGGCGCCGCCGATACACTGGGATTCGCCCGGACAGATCACGATCTCCTGACCGATCACGGTGGCATTGCGCTGGGCGTCGAAGAGGGTCGCGGTCAATGCGGTGCGGGCCGAGCCCGCCTGCACCCGGGCCACGGCGTTCTTGAGGCACGGGATGGCGATGCCGAACAGCACGCCGAGGATGGTCAGTACGATCAGCAGCTCCAACAGGGTGAAGCCGTGTATGCGGTGCGGCGACGGAGAAGGGCGATGGTAGGGCATGGTCGGCTCCGATGAGCGTGAACGGGCGCCCAGTGTCTTCAACCGCCCGAACGCGCGGGATCGGCGATCGCCGCATCCGCAGGTAGGGAAAATACGCTCCGGTTCATGGCCAGCCGCTAGACTTCCGGGTTGTTTCAAACGATGCCCGCGATGAACGAGAACGTACGTTATCTGTCCGATACGCCATTCCAGCTGGTGGCGCCCTACGAGCCCGCCGGCGATCAGCCGCAGGCCATCGCGGCGCTGATTGCCGGGTTCGAAAACGGGCTGGCGAAGCAGACCCTGCTGGGGGTGACCGGTTCGGGCAAGACCTACACTATCGCCAACGTGATCCAGGCGGTGCAGAAGCCGACTCTGGTGATGGCCCATAACAAGACCCTGGCCGCGCAGCTCTACGGCGAGTTCAAGGCGTTCTTTCCGAACAACGCGGTCGAATATTTCGTCAGCTATTACGATTACTACCAGCCCGAAGCCTACGTGCCGTCCAGCGATACGTTCATCGAGAAAGACAGCTCGATCAACGAGCACATCGAGCAGATGCGTCTTTCGGCGACCAAGGCGCTGCTTGAGCGACGCGACGCGATCATCGTCTGCACGGTGTCGGCGATCTACGGCCTGGGCGACCCCAACGAATATTTCAAGATGGTGCTGCATATGGTGCGCGGCGAGCGCATCGACCAGCGCGAGCTGATCCGTCGCCTCACCGAGATGCAGTATTCGCGCAACGACAGCGAGCTTCGCCGCGGCACGTATCGCGTGCGCGGCGAAGTGATCGATGTGCATCCGGCCGAGTCCGACATCGAAGCGCTGCGGGTCGAGCTGTTCGACGGCGAAATCGAGCAGCTGACCGTCTTCGATCCATTGACCGGCGAAACCCTGCGCAAGCTGCCGCGCTATACGATCTATCCGAAGTCGCATTACGTCACCACGCGGCGCACGGTGCTGGATGCGGTCGAGGCGATCAAGGTCGAGCTGCGCGAGCGGTTGGAGCAGCTGTACGCCGCGAACCGGCTGGTCGAAGCCCAGCGTCTTGCGCAGCGCACCCAGTTCGATCTGGAGATGATGGCCGAGGTCGGCTTCTGCAACGGCATCGAGAATTATTCGCGGCACCTGACCGGACGCATGCCGAACGAAGCGCCGCCGTGCCTGTTCGATTATCTGTCGCCCGATTCGCTGCTGGTCGTCGACGAATCGCATGTGACCGTGCCGCAGATCGGCGCGATGTTCAAGGGCGACCGCGCGCGCAAGGAAACGCTGGTGGAATTCGGGTTCCGGCTGCCGTCGGCGCTGGACAACCGTCCGCTGCGCTTCGAAGAGTGGGAAATGCGTTCGCCGCGGACCATCTTCGTATCGGCTACGCCGCGCGAATACGAGATCGAAAAATCGCAGGGCCAGGTGGTGGAACTGGTCGTGCGCCCGACCGGGCTGATCGACCCTACCGTCGAAATCCGCCCGGTCGGTACCCAGGTCGACGATCTGCTGGGCGAGATCAGCGACCGCGTCGCGATGGGCGACCGCGTGCTGGTCACCACGCTGACCAAGCGCATGTCGGAAAATCTCACCGAATATCTCGGCGATCACGGCGTGCGCGTACGTTATCTGCACTCCGATATCGAGACCGTCGAGCGCGTCGAGATCATCCGCGATCTGCGCCTGGGCAAGTTCGATGTGCTGGTCGGCATCAATCTGCTGCGTGAAGGCCTGGACATGCCCGAAGTGTCGCTGGTGGCGATTCTCGATGCCGACAAGGAGGGCTTTCTGCGTTCGGCCGGTTCGCTGATCCAGACCATCGGTCGCGCCGCGCGTAACGTGCGCGGCAAGGCGATCCTGTATGCCGATGTGGTGACCCGTTCGATGAAGGCCGCGTTGGAGGAAACCGGCCGGCGTCGCGAGCGGCAGCTGGAATACAACGCCGAGCACGGCATCGTGCCCACCTCGATCGTGCGCGAGATCATGGACGTGATGGAAGGCGCGCGCAGCGAACTGGCGCCCGGCGACCGCAAAGGCCGGGGCAAGACCCAGCGCGTGGCCGAGCCGATCGAAAACTACGCTGCGCTGCCGCCCGCGCAGATCGCGGCGCGGATCGCGACACTGGAGCAGACCATGTACCAGCACGCGCGCGATCTGGAGTTTGAAGACGCCGCGCGGGTGCGCGACGAGATCCGGAAACTGAAGGAAGTCAGCCTGGGCTGAATCCCGGGCTTATTGGCGCCAAAGACATCGTCCGATATCGATCATCAGATCAATGTCCGCCATCCGGTTCCCCGGGCGGTGGAATAGGTTCCGCCAAGGCTTCCCAAGTGTTACAATACCGCCCGTTTCGGGTTGGCGGAATCGACTCGACGGGCGGTTAGCTCAGCGGTAGAGCACTACCTTGACATGGTAGGGGTCACAGGTTCGAACCCTGTACCGCCCACCAATTAAATCAACGGCTTAGGCCGTTTTTGATTGTCCGGCTGTAGTATGTACGACACAAATACGATAAACCACCCTTTGATACCGGGTGGTTTTTTCGTTTCTGGCAAGGCATCCGCGATTTTTGGTTTCGGCGTGATCGTCCTTTCTCGGCTGCACCGATATCAGCATGCCGGTGCTAGCCTGTGGTTGACGACTGGATTTGCTAGCGTTCGCTGAGGCACATCGCGCGTGGCCGACCTAAACCATGTACTACGTTACCCCTAAGATTGGGAGTAGGGTGTGCAGTAAGGCAGCGAGTGCTTGGGTCAAATTTAGCTCGGACTAGTGCCGTCTATAGGCTAAGCCATTACAAATCATGTGCTTACAGTCGAATTGCCCAGCGAGGCTGATTTGTACTGAACGTGACGGACGAACTTCGGATAAGGAATTTGCATGACAAGCCAATGCAGGGATGACAGAATAGAATTGTCAATTTATAAGTGCTCAATTTGCTATGAATCAGCGAACTGCTAGCGATTTGGTTGCCATCCGTGCGCAATCAGAAAAAGGCTTTTCGCGAAGCTTTTTAAGGACCGTTGTGTGTGAGTTCCGATTTCCGACCCTCATGGAACTGGGAGGTGATAAACCTCCTGCGTCGTTAGTGAAGGCACTGCGACATGAGTACCCAATTCTCGATTTCTCAAATGAAGTTACCTTGCATTTAGGCTCGGCAGCCCAAGGCACGGCAAAGGCGCATCTCTTGCGGAGTTCACGCGGTGGTTGGCTCATCTCTCTGAGAGATAGCGCTATTTCGCTGGAAGCTAAAAATTATCCTGGGTTCGATGAATTTCGCCGACGCGTTGAGGCCGTTGTTAGTGCTTCGGCTGAGGTGATTGACGCAGAATTTTTTACAAGGGTCGGACTGCGTTATGTAAACGCCATAACTCAAACTGATAACCCGGTAGCCGGATGGGTCAATGGTGATTTGGTTGCACCAGTTGCGAGCGGCGCTTTTTTCGGCATTAGTGAATCAAGCGGGCGCCTGACGTTGGGGGCTGACGATGGCGGCTGTGTTTTGCAGTACGGACTCAAGGCGTCATCTGATAAAGATGACAATCTTTCAGTTGAGTATTTAATTGATATCGACACGCATCGAACTGATGTGCCTGTGTCCGACGCAATGAGCATTGTTGATTCGTTGCATGCTCAAGCATTTAGTATTTTTGACTGGGCTTTAGGTGATAAGGCTAAAGCCTATTTGAACAAAGCGAAGGAGTGAAAAAAATGGACTACTATTATGCTGCGCCTAGCGTTGCTGCTACTGACTTCATAGCTCCCCAATCTGTGTGCGGAGAACCGCCAAGCCATGGGACAAGCTTTGATGGTGAGTTCAGCAATTGGATCGAAACTCAGCGGAAAGGCCGGAGAAGCGAGACTTTAGCGCTCGCCCCTTCTAATGATGCTCAATTTGAGGCCATAGCGAGCGGCTTTATAGTTGAGAAAGCTCCGAGCGCACAGCGTTCTGAACACAGTGGTAATTTCGCAAGCGACTGTGAGCGAATTGCTAGACAACGCATGCGGATACTTGTGGCACGGCTGTCAGGTGACACCATGAGTTCTGAGTTGATAGCAAGGCTTGAAATATTGAATCGTAAACTTTCGGAAGCAGTTCCTAGGGTCACTCCTGCACGGGTTGAATCGTTGGAGAAATGGGGTGAATTGGTTACAGGAATAGAACGGCGCCGCGCGGAACGTATGCAAGAGTTCGATGCTCTCGTTGGTCCATGAGTCTTTTTCAGTACCCTAAGACGCGACATCTTCGGACACTATCGCCTCGTCAGTTTAGGCGATACGGCACGTATAAAAAATACCTTCAATACGAGTTTACTCGGACGTGTGTTTATTGCAGGGAGCCGGACACTGCTACTCGCAATATAGTGTTTCAGGTCGACCACTATCGGCCTAACAGGCTGCTGAAATACCCACCGCCAGCAGTAAAATGAAGCCCTGATTTCAACAGGCAACCCCGATGCGCGGCGCAGATCACTTCACCGAGTCCCTGTTCATCATGCGCAAGCTTGAGGACTACGTGCCTGCGGATCACCCG
>JANOXT010000167.1:0-33317 GCA_031418555.1 Lysobacterales bacterium
AGCGATTCAAAAAATCGAAGATCCTGTCTGTATGGTCGACCGACCAGACGGCGCACCGTTCAAGCACAGTGCGCATCGTTTTGATCGTGCCCATGTCCTTTGATGCAGCGGCGACGATGATCCTTTTTCCATCGTATTCAACCGTACCTGCGATCGTCCAGTCGAGAAAACGCTCGTCTGCCGGCACGAATGCCAGCTCGATGCCTGTCGGGTTCTGATCATCACCAGACATGAGGAATCAGCCGTTTGGTGTCGCGCGCATAGCTTGGGTATTCGTTCGGGAACGCTTCGGCCAGCACGCGCTCTTCGACCCGGATCCGCCACAAGAACGCCAACGTCACCGGCACGATCACCACCAGCAGCGACGACCCATGCGCCAGCGCCAGGCCGAAGCCCCAGAACGTCATCAGCGCCCCGGTGTAGGACGGATGCCGCAGCAGATGATACGGGCCGCTGCGGATCAACCGGTGGCCTTCGCGGATCGCGACAGTGATGGTGAAAAATTCAGCCAGCGTGCGCACCGACCACGCGCGCAACACGATGCCGCCGGCCATCAGCGCACAGCCTGCGATCAGCAGCGGCCGCTGCCACGCGATGGGCAGCGCCCATATGTCCTGGAACGCCAGCCAGACGGCCAGTCCGACGGCGCTGTACACGGTGAGCAGCAGCAGTCGCAGCGTGCCCTGATCGCGGACCTCGTTGCGCTTGCCCGAACGGTGGCGGGCGCCGATCCACAGTTCGCTCAATGGCCAGAGGATGCAGAGCGCGAAGAACAGCGAGTGGAGGGTCATCACGAATCTCAGCCGAACAGATCGCCAGCCTACGCCAGTCGCGATCGCGATACGGTCATTGCGCGGCCGATCGCAGCGCTGCTTATTTCGCCTTGATCGCCATCGCCGGCAAACCGCCGCTGGAGAGCTTGCGTTTGGCTTCGGCAAGCTCGGTGGCGGTGCCGTAGGGCCCCATGCGTACGCGATAGACCGTTTTGTCCTTGATCTGCGCCGACTCGACGCGTGCGCCGAGGCCGAGAAACGCGATCTTCGCCTTCAGCGCTTCGGCATCGCCGGAAGCGGCGAAGGCGCCGGCCTGCAGCAGATAGCGGGCATCGGTATTGGCGGCAGTCTCCAAGGCGGCGGCCGGCTTCGGCGGTGAGATCGGGGTATTCGTGGTGACCGCTGTATTTGCAGGCGTTGGTGCAGGCGTTGGTGCAGGCGTTGGTGCAGGCGTCTGTGCAGGCGTCGGTGCGGGCGGCTTGGGCGTATCGATCGCGGGCGGTACCGCGGCGGTGTCGGCCGCATCGGGATTGGCGGGCGGGGTTGGCGTGTCGGCCGTCTGCCGCGCGGCCTGCTCGGCGCGGGCGCGCTGCGCCAGCTCGGCGTCGCTGAGCGGCGTCTCTTCGCCCGACAGCAGCGTATAGAAATCGTAGTCCTGTGTTTTCGGTGCAGGTTCGGCAGCGGTCGCTGGCGTTTCGCCTTCGCCGACGATGGGCTCGGCGTCGCTGATGCCGTCCACTGCGGCTGGCTGTGTGCCGGTCTCCGGCGTGGCGCGGAAGAAACCTTCGCCGCTGCCCAGGAATTTCGGCGCGATCAGAAATATGCCGACCCCCAGCGCCAGACCGATCACCATCCACGCCCAGCCGGGCATGCCGCCGTCGCCGCCGCTGTTGCGTTTTGCCTGGGATTTGCCGCGTTTCGCCGCCATTACATTGTCTCCGGCGCATGCACGTCCAGCAGATCGAGGCCGTTCTTCAGCACCTGACGCGCCGCCAGCGCCAGCGCGAGGCGGGCGTTGCGGGTGTCGGCGTCGTCGACCAGAAATTGGTGATCGTTGTAGTACGACTGGAACGCCTGCGCCAACTCGACCAGATAGATCGCGATCAGATGCGGTTCGAGATCTTTGCCGGCGGCGAACACGATGTCCGGCCAGCGCGCGAGATCGGTCAGCAGGTGGCGCGTGGCGTTGTTGTCCAGATCGAGCGGCTGCGACAATCCCGCCTGCAGATCGAACGACAGTGAGCGCTCGCCGAGCTGACGCAGCAGGCCGCAGATGCGCGCATGCGACAGCTGTACGTAGTACACCGGATTGTCGAGCGACTGCGAACGCGCGAGGTCGATGTCGAACACCAGCTGCGAGTCGGGCTTGCGCGCGATCAGGAACCAGCGCACCGCATCGCATCCGGCTTCGTCGATCAGATCGCGCAGCGTCAGATAACTGCCGGCGCGCTTGGACAGCTTCACTTCCTCGCCGCCGCGCATCACCGTGACCATCTGGTGCAGCACGTATTCGGGGTAGCCCTGCGGAATGCCGCAGTCGATCGCCTGCAGGCCAGCCTTCACCCGCGCAAGCGAACCGTGATGGTCGGCGCCGAGCTCGGTGATGGCGCGGGTGTAGCCGCGCTGCCATTTGCTGAGGTGGTAGGCCACGTCCGGCACGAAGTAGGTGTAAGTGCCGTCGGACTTGCGCATGACCCGGTCTTTGTCGTCGCCGAAGTCGGTGCTGCGCAGCCACAGCGCGCCGCCTTCTTCGTAGGTGTGGCCGTGCGCGATCAGCTCACGCACGGTTTCTTCCACTTTCGCGTCGCGGTAGAGCGAGGATTCGAGAAAGTACACATCGAACGACACGCCGAACGCGGCGAGATCGAGATTCTGTTCGCGGCGCAGGTAGGCGACTGCGAACTGGCGGATCGCATTGTTATCGTCCGCGTCGCGCGCGCCGGTGACCATCTGCCCGTCAACCTCGACCGCAGCGCCGTCGAGATAGGCCTGGGCGACATCGGCGATATAGTCGCCCTGGTAGCCGTTCTCGGGCCAGCCGGCGTCGTTGGGCCTCAGGCCCTTGGCGCGCGCCTGCGTCGATTTGGCGAGATTCTCGATCTGCACCCCAGCGTCGTTGTAATAGAACTCGCGCTTCACATGCCAGCCGTTGGCGTCGAGCACACGGGCGATACAGTCGCCGATCGCGGCGGCGCGGCCGTGACCGACGTGCAGCGGCCCGGTCGGGTTGGCGGACACGTATTCGACGCCGGCGGTACGGCCGCTACCGCTGTCGTTGCGGCCGTAGGCATCGCCCAGCGCATGCACGCTGCGCAGCTGGCGCTGCCAGGCGGCGGCGGAAAGGCGGAAATTCAGGAAGCCTGGCCCGGCGATCTCGACCGAAGCGATGTCGTCGTTGGCGGGCAGCGCGTCGATCAGCGCCTGCGCGATCGCCCGCGGGTTGGATTTCGCCGGTTTAGCCAGCAGCATCGCGGCATTGGTCGCGAAATCGCCGTGGCTGCGGTCCTTCGGGCGTTCGACCACGAAATCCGGAGCGGAAAGGTCGGCAGACAGCGTGCCTTGGGTGCGGAGATTGGCGATGCCCTGTTCGATCAGGGCGCGGAGCTGGGATTTCACGGAGGATTTTCGCCAGAAAGCGGCGGTGTTTCTAGGGTCGGGCATTGTAGCCGAGGAGCCGATCGGTAGCCTCCTGCTGGCTGTCATCCCGAGGCGAAGCCGAGGCACCTGCTTGATAGGTCGTGGCCAGCATTCATCAGCAACAAGCCTTTCACTCGGAGTCTGCGGTTTCAAATGACACGAGTGAGGCGCTTCGAACCAATTTTCAGCCGGGTCTTCCCATGTCTGATTGTTTGATTCGATCAATCGAATCTTTTTCTCCCGCCGTCATCCCTTGAGTTGTTTTTCACGCGCGATGGCGGCAGTGATGTCGTTTGTCGCCTCGAAATAAACCAATCGAGTGACCCGGTAGCGGCTGGTATGGCCGGGTATGGCACGTCAGCGATGGCATGCGACCCGCTGCACGAGGTCGTTGGTGACGCCGATGTAGATCGCTCTGGGACGGCTGGACACAATGTAAACGGAGTAGAGGTGGTCGCGGGGCATGGTCGGTATTTAAAGTGGCATACAAAAACAGCAGGTCCCTCGCTGCGCTCGGGATGACAAGGAGTTCCTTAGCGGCATCAACCGCTCACACCCACCCCCGCGCCGCCAGCGACACCGGCGTGCCGTCGCCGACGATGAAATGATCCAGCAGACGGATTTCGACCAGCGCCAGCGCCTGTTTGAGTCTGAGCGTGATCGCGCGATCGGCGGCGCTGGGTTCGCCGTTGCCGCTGGGATGGTTGTGGCCGACGATCATGGCCGCAGCGTTGTGCGCCAGGGCGCGGCGGACGACTTCGCGCGGATGCACTTCCGCACCGTCGACGGTGCCGCGGAACAGTTCTTCAAAGGCGATGGCGCGATGGCGGGTGTCCAGAAACAGCGCGGCGAAGACCTCGTGCGGCAGCCCGCGCAGACGTTGCGAAAAATAGCGGCCGGCGGCCTGCGGGTCGGTGAGGCTGTCGCCGCGCTCCAGTCCTGCAGCAAGATGGCGGTTGCCAAGCTCCAATGCCGCCAGCAGCGCGCAGGCGCGCGCGGGGCCGATGCCCGGCAGTTTCAGCAGCTGTTTCGGGCTGTTCTCGAGCAGGTTACGCAGGGGCCCGTGATTTTTCAGCAGCCGGCGGGCGCTGGTGACCACATCCGAGCCCTGTATGCCGGAGCACAGGAAGATCGCCAGCAGTTCCGCGTCCGACAGCACGGCGGGCCCGTGCTTGAGCAGTTTTTCACGGGGACGTTCATCGTCGGGCCAGTCGCGGATTTGCATGTCGTCAACGATCGCTGTCGGGAGGCCCACAGCATCGCCTTCACGCCGGAGGCGCACCGTCGGTGCAGGGCGTCGCATCGGGTAAGCTGTCGGCTCGTTCGGACGTAGGAATTTCCCGCATGGCGCAGACGCTGACCGGTCGACGCATCCTGCTGTGCGTGTGCGGCGGCATCGCCGCGTACAAGGCGGTGGAGCTGGTGCGGCGGCTGCGCGAAGCCGGCGCGGAGGTGCAGGTGGCCATGACCGAAAACGCGCAGCGCTTCATCGGCGCAGCCAGTCTGCAGGCGGTGTCCGGCATGCCGGTGCGCTGCTCGCTGTGGGATGAGGCCGCCGAGGCGGCGATGGGCCATATCGAACTGGCGCGCTGGGCCGACCGGGTGGTGGTCGCGCCGGCAACCGCCAACAGCATCGCCCGGCTTGCGCACGGTCTGGCCGACGATCTGGTCAGCACGCTCTGTCTGGCCACCGTCGCGCCGATCTCGGTGGTGCCGGCAATGAACAATCGAATGTGGCTGCATCCGGCCACGCAGGCCAATGTCGCCGTTATTCGCGAACGCGGCGTGCAGGTGATCGGCCCCGACGACGGCGCCCAGGCCTGCGGCGAGTTCGGCCCCGGCCGGCTGCGCGAGCCGCCTGAAATCGTCAGCGCGCTGGAGGCCGCATTCGCCGCCGACCGCACCGCCGCGGATCTCGCGGGCCGCCGGCTGGTGATTAGCGCCGGCCCGACGTTCGAAGACCTCGATCCGGTGCGTTTCATCGGCAATCGCAGCAGCGGCAAGATGGGGTTCGCGATCGCCGCCGCCGCCGCGCGACGCGGTGCTGAAGTCGTATTGGTGTCCGGTCCGGTGTCGCTGGCGACGCCTGCGGGCGTGACACGCGTGGACGTGCGTTCGGCTGCGCAGATGCGCGATGCGGTGCTCGGCGCGCTGCCGGCGGATATTTATGTCGGTGCGGCGGCGGTAGCGGATTACGCACCGCGCACCGTGTCGCGGGAGAAAATCAAGAAAACCGCGCAGTCCGGCGGCAGTGCGGCGACCGCCATCGACAGCATGACCGTTGAGCTGCTGCGTACGCCCGACGTGTTGGCCGAGGTGGCCACCCATGCGCAGCGGCCAAAAGTGGTGGTGGGCTTCGCTGCCGAAACCAACGATGTCGAGCATTACGCCCGCGACAAGCTGCAGCGCAAGAAGCTGGACATGATTGCGGCGAACCAGGTCGGCCGCGCAGGCTGCGGGTTCGAAAGCGACGACAACGCGTTGACCGTGATCGATGCCGAGACCGCGCACGTGCTGGGGCCGGCGCTGAAAACGGTACTGGCGGATGCGCTTCTGGATTTGATCCTGGCGCGGCTGTAACGGCCGCTGCATTGAAATATCCCTGTAGGAGCGACGGAAGTCGCGACAGGCTGCGGGTTTACAACTGCCGAATGGCTGTTAATGAGTTTCCGAAGTTCGTCGCGACTTCCGTCGCCCTACAGGGGTGAAGCACCTCAACGTAAACCAGCGAGTGTGTCGATCAGCGCGCGAGTTCAAACAGGCTCGACGACACCCAGCCCTTGTTGCCGAGTTCGTCTTCCACTTCCCACATCATCCCGTTCTTGTTGCCGGTGGGGTACAGCAGCATGCCCGGGTCGAGGGTGCGGACGATCTTGCCGGTGCCCTTTGCGTTCGGGAACAGTCGGCCCGGCTTGGTCATGGACACCGACTGCTGCGCGTTGGCTGCGGAAGCATTGGCGGGCAGACCGCCGAGCTGGGCGACGATATCGGTGTAGGCCTGCAGGTAGGCGAGGGTGATGACCTGGCCGATCTCGGTGTTGGCGTAACCGCTGGCGCCGCCCGCACCGAAGCCGCTGCCGCCGAACAGGCCGCCGCCGGCACCCCAGCCGATATCGGTTTTCTTGGCGCTGCCTTCGGCCATCGCCACCTGCTCGGTGGAGCGTACGTCGGTGACGGTCAGCACCACGTCGGCAGTCTTCTTCTGGAAGTTGAGGCCGCCGATGACCGCGCCGGCGCGACCGCCGACCAGCCCGCCGAGCAGCCCGCCAATGGCGTTGCCGCCGGCATTGCCGTTGCGCGCGATCAGGTCGGGCGTCATCACATAGTCGGCGGCCTTGATCTGGCCTTTGCCGACGTTGGAGCGGTTGCGCAGTTCGCCGCTGGCGCCCAGGGCGCGTTCGCGCTGCGCGGCGTCGAGGCCGGCGCCGCGATCGACCAGAGTGAAGCAGCGCGATTTGTTGACGAAGACCTTGATCAGCTTCGACGGTGCCGGCAGCTGCTGGCCGCTCCACCAGTCGGTGGCGTCTTCCGGTTCCAGCACCGACAGGGTGCCCAGCGGTTTGGCGCAGGTCGGAATTTCGGCGGTCTTCTGCTTGCGCTGGTCCTGCGCGCTCTGACGCTGGGCGTGGGCCGGCGCCGCAAGAACAGCGGTCACGGCGAGCGTCAGCAGGCCGGCGTAGAGGGCAGTCGATCCGCGGTGTTGAAAGGTCATCATCGGTACCTTGTGGCTGTGTGTTTGGGAAGAAACGATCGACAGGACGCAGGTGGGAGCCGTCTTCGGCAAGCAGTCCGTGCCGCCACATTGTCGCTGTCTGTGGACGATTAACGAAATCCGCCCCCGGCTGGGGACATGGTGACGGCTTCTTTGCATCCGCATCCGGGCCCGCGCCCGGGCAGGTACACTCCCCACTTTCCCTGCCAAGCACCCGCCATGCGCGCTTCTATCCTGGCTTTCCCCCTGCTCGCCACCCTGATGATGACCGCCTGCACATCCGAAGATGCGACCCCGGTTGCGCCCGCCGCCAAGCCGGCGCCGAGCCAGCCGACGGTGGTCGACGAACATTCCTATGCCGAACCGGCCAAGGTCGTCATCAAGGATCTGACCCTGGATCTCAAGGTGGACTTCGACACCAAGACGCTGGCCGGTATCGCCACCTACCAGCTGGACTGGAAGGACGCTGGCGCAACCGCGCTGGTCCTGGACAGCCGCGACCTGACCATCGCGCAGATCGAAGGTACGGATGCCAAGGGCGCCTGGGCGCCGCTGAAATTCACGCTGGCGGCGCCTGATCCCATTCTGGGCAGCAAACTCACCGTCGCCGCACCGCTGCGCAACCCGGAGGTCCGGGTGACCTACACGACGTCGCCGCAGGCGTCCGGCCTGCAGTGGCTGGAGCCGTCGATGACCGAGGGCAAGCAGCTGCCCTTCATGTTCAGCCAGTCGCAGCAGATCCACGCGCGGTCGTGGGTGCCGCTGCAGGACACGCCGAGCGTACGCTACACCTACAGCGCGCACGTGACCTCGCGTCCGGACGTGATGGTGCTGATGAGCGCCGACAACGACCCGAATGCGACCCGCGACGGCGACTACACCTTCAAGATGCCGCAGAAGATTCCGTCGTATCTGATGGCGATCGCCGCCGGCGACCTCGCTTTCAAGCGTAT
Organism: Lysobacterales bacterium; assembly: GCA_031418555.1. Classification (GTDB taxonomy): domain Bacteria; phylum Pseudomonadota; class Gammaproteobacteria; order Xanthomonadales; family Xanthomonadaceae; genus Lysobacter_I. The sequence continues at coordinate 8,076 of JANOXT010000167.1, forward strand.
CTCCGACCGCAGCGGCGTGTGGGCAGAGCCGGCCATGCTCGACAAGTCGGTGAAAGAGTTCGAAGACACCGAGCGGATGATCGCCACCGCCGAATCGCTGTACGGTGCCTATCGCTGGGACCGCTACGACATGCTGGTGCTGCCGCCGTCGTTCCCGTACGGCGGCATGGAAAATCCGCGCCTGACCTTCCTTACCCCCACGGTGATCGTCGGCGATAAAACGCTGGTGTCGCTGATTGCGCATGAACTCGCGCACAGCTGGTCGGGTAATCTCGTCACGTTCTCCAGCGCCAAGGACGCATGGCTCAACGAAGGCTTCACCAGCTACGTCGAGAACCGCATCATCGAAGTGCTGTACGGCAAAGAACAGGCCGACATGGAGAACGTGATCGAGCGCAACGAGCTCAAGAAAGCGTACGCCGAAGTCGATCCCAAGCTGCAGGTACTGGCCACCAAGCCCGGCGTGCTGAAAGACCCGGACGACAGCAGCAGCGCGACCGTCTACACCAAGGGGGCATGGTTTCTGCAGTTTCTTGAACAGCGCTACGGCCGCGACAAGTTCGACCCGTTCCTGCGCGAATACTTCAACCACTTCGCGTTTCAGAGCATCGATACCCATCAGTTCGCCGAGTACGCCAAAAAGAATCTCTTGGCGAAATATCCGAACACTGTAACCCAGGCCGAGTTCGACGCATGGCTGTATGCGCCGGGCATTCCGCCGGGCGCACCGTTGGCGCAGGCGCGCCGGTTCGGTCTGGTCGACTCCGCGCGTCTGGCGTGGCTGGGCACGCAGCAGCTGCCGCCGGCCGCCATTACCGAGATCTGGACCACCCAGGAATGGGTGCACTTCATCGAAAGCCTGCCCAAGACACTGACCGTTGCGCAGCTCGCGCAGCTCGACGGTGCCTACGGTTTCACCGGCAGCATGAACGGCGAAATCGCCCAGCGCTGGTATCCGCTGGCCGTGAGTAACGGCTACGCCCAGGCCAACGACGCCATCGCTGCGTTCCTGCAGCGCATTGGCCGTCGCAAGCTGATCATGCCGACGTATACCGCGCTGGTGCAGACCGAGGCCGGGCTGGCGTTGGCCAAAGAGGTGTTCGCGAAGGCGAAGCCGGGCTACCACCCCATCACCACCGGCTCGGTGCAGAAGGTGATCGACGAGGCCAAGCCTGTGCAGACAGTATCCCCCAGAGCGACTGCGCCTGCGGTAGCGGACGATCTCGCCGCGCCGGCTGCCGCAGCGACTAAATGAAGTACTAAAGCGATGACAGTGAAATCCTCTCGTTGGAAAACGGCGGCCAATTGGATCGCGGCCGCGATTCTGTTGGCTCTCGCAGCTGCGCTATGGCGCTCCCCCGATTTGGCAATCCGCAGTGAATTCTCTAAACAGCGCCTAATATTGGGCGGAGACTGGCATGAAATCGTCGTAGGCGACCACCGTATCGTTTATGTAGAATTGGCCGCAGACAAGACAAACGCTCCAACCTTGGTGATGCTGCACGGTTATACCGGCAGCAAAGAAAATTGGTACCGGGCCGCGCGCGCGCTGCGCGGACGCTACCGGATGGTGATACCCGATCTCCCTGGTTGGGGCCAAAGTCAGCGCATCGAAGGCCAAGATTATGGCGTAGTAGCGCAAAGCGCGCGCATCGCTGCATTTATCAGCGCGCCCGGGATAGCAAATAAACGCCCGGTCATACTGGCCGGACATTCGATGGGCGGTGCGATCGCGGCTCTTGTCACGGCGCGTTATCCGCAAATGGTTTCACGAGTAGCGCTACTCAACGCTGCTGGCGTGCGCTTCAAGGACAACGCCTTCGGCCGCGCTGTGTTGGCTGGCCAGAATCCATTCGAAGTCAGCGACGAAGCGTCGCTTGAACGTTACCTCTCGACGGTGTTTTATGACCGAGAGACACGGCCATGGCTGCCTTGGCCGGCCAGTTCGTTTTACATCGCGCATCGTCGCAAGGAAGCTGTTTTCGAAGCAGATGTGCTCGACAGCATCGGCCGTCGCGCAGAGCGTTTCGTACCGGGTGACGAATCCGTGAATATTTCGCAGCCGACACTATTGCTTTGGTGCAGGTACGACAAAGTCATCGACGCCAGTGCGATGACCCTGTACGCCGCGCGCATTCCGCACGCAAGCCAGGTGTTGCTGGAAGGCTGCGGCCATATGTCGTTGATGGAGCGGCCCGGCGAAACCGCCGAAGCCATCGCGATGATGATCGAACGCGGTGCGCCGGGAGGACCGCAATGAAGAAGACCTTGAAGACCGAACTCGCAGGGCTGGCGTTCGCATACGCATTGCTCGGTGGCTGCGGCGGCAAAGACCCTGAAGTCGCCAACGCCGCCGCCGCAGAACAGCTCGCTACGCAGGAAGCCAGAGCGCAGGAAGGTGCCGTCGCGTTCGAAGCGGCGGTCAACAAAGAAAACTGGTCGCTGGCGAAAGCGCAGGCCGATGTGCTGATCAATCAATATCCCGACAGCGCCGCCGCGAAGCGCGTGCGCGGCGAATACGACGGCGTGAAGCAGAAGCACAACGACAGCCGCGAGGCCGCGCGCGCCGCCGCGCTGTGGAGTTACGGTACCCAGAGCGTGAAAGGCGGCCTGCAGCGATCCACCGCGATCTATGCGAAGGACAACGTCGATGTCGACGGCACCGGGCCCACGCAGGTAAGGCTGATTTTCCGCGACCATCCGTCATGGGGCCGCAGCAGTTACCTCGTGCTGCAGAGGGGCGACTTCAACTGCTATGGCGGCTGTCGCTTGCCGATCAAAATAGACGGCAAGCCCGCGAAATCGCTGCCCGGCTCGCGTCCGAAAACTGATGAAGCCATCGCGATGTTCATCGAAGACGAGCGCGCGCTCTGGACACTCACCAAAGGCGCCAAGACGCTGGAAATCGAATTTCCGGTCAAGGGTCTGGGCAAACGCAGCGCGGTGTTCGAAGTCGCGGGGCTGGACCCAAGCCGGATGCCGGGCTGGTAGCCGTGTGTTGATGACGGGTCGATCCGGCCGCTGTTGCGGACGATGCCCGCTGCTGCCGTTGCTTCGCGGCATGGCTCCGGTTTCTTGACTGCCGCACCCGCCGCCGGCACGGCGCTTCGATCCGAACGGGTTTCCAGGCCTTGGGTTGACCCTCGATCCGGCCCATAATCGGCGTCATGACTATCGGTTCCGACCATCCCGATCATGGGTTCCAGTTCCCCGGCGTTTTCGAGATCACCGCCATGGGCTCCGCCAGCGCGGGGCTGGAGGAACGCATTCCCGAATTGCTGGAGGCCGTGGGGATTGTAGTCCTGCGCGAAACCGTCGCCGCGCGCAATTCTTCGGGCGGCAAGTTCGTGTCGATCCGCCTGAGTTTCCGTGCCGAAGACCGCAGCCGCTACGAGGCCGCGCATGCCGCCCTGCGCGACGAGCCGGACATCAAATGGACGCTGTGATCGCATCGTCCGCGTGCGGCGCATGATGCATCCGGATCCGGAAGGCATGCGCTACAAGCCAGCAGAGATGCCGCAGGTCTGGCAACTCCTGTATCGAAGCGAGCAGGCTTACGAGATGGACAGCGACGATCTGGTGAAACTGCTGTTCGATGCGCGCGCATTCAATCGCGACAACGGCGTGACCGGGCTGCTGTTGCACCATGGCGGTCAGTTCATGCAGCTGCTCGAAGGCGAGCAGCACCAGATCCAGGGCCTCTACCGCAGAATCGCCGAGGATGCCCGCCATCGCAACGTGACGATCGAAGTCAACGCGCCGGCCGAGCGCCGCCTGTTTCCCGATTGGCATATGGGGTACGCGCTGCCGCCGGAAATGGACGGCCTTCCGGCGCTGGCTGGCGCCGAATCCGAACGCGATGCGATGGCAAATCTGCAGGTGCTGGCGCGCGGGCACATGTGCGCGATGCGGTTGATGCAGTTTCTCCGAGGCGGGCGCTGACGGACGTGACCATCGTCAACGTGGATATTCCGACACCGCCAAGCTGCGAACCCGCGCGTTCCGGCCACGGCAAGGCCATCGTGCGCGATCTGGGCCATCGCGACTACGCGCCCGTATGGCGCGCGATGCAGGGCTTCACCGATGCCCGCAACGCCGGGACCGCCGACGAAATCTGGCTGGTCGAACACGCCCCGGTGTTCACGCTCGGCCAAGCCGGCAAACCCGAGCACGTGCTGATGCCCGGCGATATCCCGGTGCTGCAGGTCGATCGCGGCGGCCAGGTGACCTATCACGGCCCCGGCCAGATCGTCGCCTATCCGCTGCTGGATCTGAAGCGACTGAAGATTGGCGTGCGCGATTACGTGTGCAAGATCGAGCAGGCGATCATCGATACCCTGGCCGACTGGAATATCCATGCCGAACGCCGCGACGGCGCGCCCGGCGTGTACGTGAACGGCGCAAAGGTCGCGGCGCTGGGCATCCGCGTACGCCGCGGCTGCACCTTCCATGGCCTGGCCTTCAACATCGCCATGGATCTCGAACCCTTCCACCGCATCAACCCCTGCGGCTACGCCGGGCTGCAGGTGACCTCGATGCTAGACTTGGGTGGCCCTTCCAGCCTTGATGCGGTGAAGTCAGTGTTGCTGGAAAAGCTGGCCCAGCAGTTCGGTTTGCAACTGCAGACCGCACCACCGCCCGATCTTTCCGCACTGTCTTTACTCTCCACCGCTGCCATCGCAGCGACCCAGGCCGCCTGAGATGTCCACGCCGAACGCTGTCGAAAAAACCATCCCGCTGACTGTCGTCGCCGATTTGCCTGCATCTTTGCCTGCATATTTGCCTGCATCGTCGCCTGCATCTTCGCCCGCATCGCTGGAGCCGGGTGCGAAACAAGTGGCGGGCGACAAGATCGCGCGCTCGCCGGTGCAGTTCGCCGATGCGCCGGTGCTGCGCAAACCGTCGTGGATCCGGGTGCGGATTCCCTCCGGCAATGCGGTGCAGGCGCTCAAAGCCAAGCTGCGCGAGAACCGCCTGGTCACGGTCTGCGAAGAAGCCAGCTGCCCGAACATCCACGAATGCTTCAGCCACGGCACCGCCACGTTCATGATCCTCGGCGAGGTCTGCACCCGCCGCTGCTCCTTCTGCGACGTAGCCCACGGCCGGCCGAAGCCGCCGGACGCCGATGAACCGCTGAATCTGGCCCGCACCATCGCCGATATGGGCCTGAAGTACGTGGTGGTGACCAGCGTCGACCGCGACGATCTGCGCGACGGCGGCGCCCAGCATTTCGTCGACTGCATCGCCGCCGTGCGCGCGCACAGCCCGCAGACGAAAATCGAAATCCTCACCCCCGATTTCCGCGGCAAGGGCCGGATGGAGCGGGCGCTGGACATCCTGGCAACCCATCCGCCGGATGTGTTCAACCACAACCTCGAAACCGTGCCTGATCTGTACCGCAACGTACGCCCCGGCGCCGACTACCAGTGGTCGCTCACCCTGCTGCAGCAGTTCAAGGCCCAGCATCCGGATGTGCCGACCAAAAGCGGGATCATGCTTGGTCTTGGCGAAACGATGGATCAGGTGCAGGGCACGCTGCGCGACCTGCGCGCGCACGACGTCGACATGGTCACCATCGGCCAGTATCTCCAGCCCAGCGCGCACCATCATCCTGTTTTGCGCTACTGGACGCCCGACGAGTTCAAGGCGCTGGACGATTACGGCATGTCGCTGGGCTTCAGCCACGTCGCCTCCGGGCCGATGGTCAGAAGCTCGTATCACGCCGATCGGCAGGCAGCCGAGGCTGGCGTCAGGGCCTGAAGCGGTCTGCAAGCCCACCCGCGGATGAACAGCGGCCCGGCTGGCCGTCGCGATCTACGCATCCGTTGGTCAGTCATGACCTTGGGCGGTGTGTACGCGTCGAAACTTTAGGTACTCTCCAGAGTCGTAGCCCAAGCGTTGTGTGATCGATGGAATGCATCCCGAGACTGCAGCGCTTTCGTAGCCTTGTTTGATACGCCTGCTATCACACGCTCGCCCTTATACGTTCGTTCCAACCAACGAGATCGCCGATGAAACTCGCCAAAGCTGTTCCGGTTTCCCTGCTTGCCCTCGCGCTCACCGCACCGGTGGCATGGTTGACCGCGCAAGCGGACGCCGGCAGCAGCCCCAGCGCGGAACAGGCCACCGCTGCCAAGCTGGTCTACGGCATTCTGTCCGACAGCCGTTACGCCTACCGCCCCCGCGCGCTGGACGACACGCTGTCGGCGGAAGTGTTCAAGCGCTATCTGGAATCGCTCGACCCCGGGAAACTGTTTTTCACCGCCGTCGACATCGACAAACTCACGACCTATCGGGTCAAGCTGGACGATGCGATCAAGAGCGGCGAAGTGGCGCCGGCGTTCGAAATGTTCGCGCTCTATCAACAGCGCGTGAACGAACGCGTCGCCCAGGCCCGCGGCCTGCTGGCCAAGGACATTTTCCGTTTCGACGGCAAAGACCGCTGGGAATACGATCGCGAAGACGCGCCGTGGCCGGCCACCACCGCCGAACTCGACACACTCTGGCAGCAGTCGGTCCGCAACGACTGGCTGCGCCTGAAGCTCGCCGGCAAACAGCCCGATGAGATCCGCAAGACCCTCGACAAGCGCTATGCGAATCTGTCCAAGAGCGTGGCCGAGCTCAACGGCATCGATGCGTTTCAGACCTTCCTCAACGCCTATGCCACGTCGATCGATCCGCATACCGACTATTTCGATCCGCGCGCGGCCGAACGCTTCGAGCAGAGCATGAGCCTGTCGCTGGAAGGCATCGGCGCGCAGCTGCAGAAGCAGGACGATGTGGTGGTGGTTCGCGAACTGATCCCCGGCGGCCCCGCGATTCTCAGCGGCAAGATCAAGGTGGGCGACCGCATCACCGGCGTCGGCCAGGGTGCCAATGGGGCCATGGAGGACGTGGTCGGCTGGCGCATCGATGACGTGGTCGCCAAGATCAAGGGTGCGAAGGGCACCCAGGTACGTCTGGACATCGTGCCGGCCGAAGCGGTGCTCGACAGCAAGCCGAACCGGATCGTGCTCAACCGCGCCAAGATCCGCTTGGAAGAACAGGCCGCCAAGGGTGAAGTGCTTACCGTCCCCGGCGTGGACGGCCAGCCCGCGCGACGCATCGGCGTGATCAAGCTGCCCGGTTTCTATCAGGATTTCGAGGGCAAACGCCGCAACAGCGACGACTACGCCTCTGCCACCCGCGATTCGGAAAAACTGCTGCGCGGCTTCCGCGAGCAGAAGGTCGACGGCGTGGTGGTCGACCTGCGCAACAACGGCGGCGGCTCGCTGGGCGAAGCGGTCGAGCTGACCGGTCTGTTCATCGACAAAGGTCCGGTGGTGCAGGTGCGCGAATCCGGCGGTCGTGTGCAGGTCGACAGCGATTCCGAAACCGGCGTCGCCTGGGACGGTCCGCTGGCGGTGCTGATCAACCGCGGCTCCGCGTCGGCGTCGGAAATCTTCGCCGGCGCGATCCAGGATTACGGCCGCGGCCTGATCATCGGCGAAACCACCTTCGGCAAGGGCACGGTGCAGAACCTCGTGGACTTGGATCGCTGGCCGACCAACGACGGTCAGCGTTTCGGCCAGGTGAAGCTGACGATCGCCCAGTTCTTCCTGCCGGGCGGCAGCAGCACCCAGAACAAGGGCGTGGTGCCGGACATCGCGTTTCCAGTCAGCGTCGACGCCAGCGAATTCGGCGAAAGCACCTACGACAACGCGCTGCCTTGGACGCGTATCGCCGCAGTGCCGCACACCCAGTACGGCGATTTCGGCCCGCTGCTGCCGCAGCTGAAATCGCTGCACGACGCGCGCGTCGCCAAGGACAAGGAATTCCAGTGGTGGTCCGAAGATATCGCGCAGTTCCGCGAAGAGACCGCGAAGAAGTGGATTTCCCTGAACGAAGCCGACCGTCGCGTCGAGCGCGATCGCGACGCCGCCAAACGCAAGCTGCGTCAGGAAGCGCGCAAGGCGATGGGCACCGATCTGGATCCATTGGGCGAAGACAGCGACGACGGCCTGACTTCCAGCGAACGCAATATCGCCCAGGATGCCGCGCGCGAGAAAGCCGCGCAGAAACGTCCCGACCCGCTGCTGCGCGAATCCGCCGCGATCCTGGTCGATGCGGTCGATGTGCTGGGCAACGACAAACCGCTGTCCGCGCAGGTGTTGCTGACCGAAGCGCGCAAGCCGGGGCAGTGGGCGAATTGAGCCGATACGCCCCAACGTCGACTTGACGTTGAGACATATGGTCTATCGATAATGCAAGAATCGGATAGCGGGCGCCCTGAGCGCCCGTTATCTTTTCGACATGCGCAACGTCAAACACGATCCGCTTGAACATGCCCGCCAGCGGTTGGATGTTGGCGACCCGACATTGACCGAACTCGCTGCGGCGGTTGGCATCAGTGCATCGCATCTGCAGCGATCTTTCCGCGCGCGGTTCGGGCTCAGCCCGGCCGAATATCTTGCCCAGCGCAAACTGGGCGCGCTGAAATCCGGCCTGCGCGAAGGTCGCGATATCAGCGCGGCGCTGTACGACGCCGGCTACGGTTCGCCGTCCCGGGTGTACGAAACCGGCGCCGCAAAACTGGGGATGACGCCTGCGCGCTATCGCGCCGGCGGCGATGGCGAAGAGATCCGCTGGAGCATCGTCGAGACCGCATTGGGGCTGGCCATTGTGGCCACCACCGCACGCGGCATCTGCATGGTGGAGTTGGGCGACGACGTCGATGCACTCGTGCATACATTGCACGCAGAATTTCCGCATGCACGGCTGCAGCAGGTGGATGCCGGCCGCGATGAATTCCTCGCCCCGCGCGTGCGCGCGGTCGCCGATGCGCTGGCCGGCAAGCGCTCGCGGGTGTCGTCCAACAAGCTTTCCCTCGATCTGATCGGCACCGCATTTCAGAAACGGGTGTGGGATGCGCTGATGAAAATTCCTGCAGGCGAAACCCGCAGCTACGCCGCACTTGCCGCGGCAATAGACGCACCGAAAGCCGCGCGTGCAGTCGCCAGCGCCTGCGCCCACAACCGGGTCGCGATCGTGGTGCCTTGTCATCGCGTGATCCGCGGCGACGGCTCGCTGGGCGGCTATCGTTGGGGCTTGGCGCTGAAGCAGAAACTGCTCGGGCGCGAGGGCGCGAGTCCCTGACAAGTTAAGCAGTTCCCTCTCTCCGTGACTCGCACTGGAAGAGAGTGGCGCAAAGCGCCGGGTGAGGCGTGCACTCCGGGACGCATTGCGACTGCGTGGGCCCCTCATCCTTCGCTGCGCGCCATGTTCTTCCCGCTATGCGGGAGAAGGAAAGCATCATCAATACTGTGGGAGAGGTGCAAGCTGCGATCAGTCGCCCAGTATTTCCACCATGCATCTCGGCTTGACCAGCCTTTGGCGGTTGAAAGCCGCCGCTCCCACAAAAGCTGCTCCCACAAAGCTTCACACTGTTCTGTAATGCGCGGAAATCGCCGGGAGCGCGGGCGTAGAATGGCCCGTTGCCGCGATGCTGGCAGCGCCTCTTCTTTACCCCTTCTGTTTCGAGCACTGCGATGGCTGTTCCATCCGCGGACGACCCGCGTCCTGTGTCCGCATTGGCCATCGCGCTCGCGCTGACGGCGGTGTATGTCATCTGGGGGTCGACATATCTGGGCATCCGCTTCGCCCTGGAAGGCGGCTGGCCGCCGCTGCTTGCAGTGTCGGGTGGGCGCATGCTGTTCGCCGGTGCGCTGATGTATACGGTGCTGCGCTGGCGCGGCGTGCCTGCGCCGACACGCGCGCAGTGGCCGTCGCTGGCGGCGATGGGCGTGCTGATGATGCTGCTGGGCAACGGCATGGTGGTGTTGGCCGAACAGCACGTGTCGTCCGGGCTTGCGGCCATCGCCATCGCATCGATGCCGCTGTGGATGGGCTTGTTCGGCGCGATGTCCGGGCGTCCACCCAGCCGCGGCGAATGGCTCGGCATCGGCATCGGTTTGATCGGCGTCGTGTGGCTCAACGCCGGCAGCAGTCTTTCGTCCACGCCGCGCGGATTGATTCTGCTGTTGATCGCGCCGATCGCCTGGGCCTTCGGTTCGGTGTGGTCGCGCGGCCGCGACCTGCCGTCGCCGTTCATGGCGGCCGCGGGGCAGATGCTCTGCGGCGGCGTGATTCTGGTGCTGTTGGGGCTGGCGATGGGCGAGCGCTTGCCGATCGCGCCGACCACGCACGGCAGCGTCGCGTTGATCTATCTCGCGATTTTCGGCTCCATCGGCGGCTTCGGTGCTTACGTGTGGCTGTTGAATCACGTGCGCCCGGCGCTTGCGTCCAGCTATGCCTACATCAATCCACCGATCGCGGTGCTGCTGGGCGCAGCGTTCGGCGGCGAACGCTTCGGTCTGCACGATCTCGGTGCGATGGCGGTGATCCTGGTGGGCGTGGTCGCGATCAGCCGTTCGAAGGCGCGCGCATGACGCCGCAGCAGGGTCTGGATCGCAAAGGGCTGTCGATCGCCGCCAGCGCGTTCGTGCTGTGGGGGACGATGCCGCTCTACTGGCACCTGCTCAAAGTGGTGCCATCGCTGCAGATCGTCGCTCACCGCGTGCTCTGGTGCACCGTCTTGGTCGCCGCCTGGCTGCTGTGGTCGCAGGGGCGCGGCTGGTTCAAGGCGATCCTTGCCAAGCCTCGACTGGCCGCCATGCTTGCGCTCAGCGGCCTGTGCATCGGCATCAACTGGGGGCTGTACATCTGGGCGGTCAACGCCGGACACGTGGTCGAAAGCAGCCTCGGTTATTTCATCAATCCCTTGCTCAACGTGGTGATCGGCACGCTGTTCCTGCGCGAACGGCTGAACCCGACGCAATGGGTGTCGGTCGCCATCACTGCGGCCGGCGTGCTCTGGCTCACCTTCACCTACGGCAGTTTTCCGTGGATCGCGCTGACCTTGGCGGGCTCGTTCGGTCTATACGGACTGATCCGCAAGCTCGCCGCGGTCGATTCGGTGACCGGGCTGGGTTTCGAAAATTCCGTACTGCTGCTGCCGGCGTTGGGATATCTGCTGTGGGCGGAAACCAGCGAGCAGGGCGGCTTTATGCCTTTCAACGGCAGCGGCGGCTGGGGCTGGGGCGTGGATGCGCTGCTGATTTTCGGCGGTGCGCTGACCGCGCTGCCGCTGATCGCATTCGCCTTCGCGGTGCGCCGGGTGCCGCTGTCCACCATTGGCTTGATGCAATACATCGCCCCGACCATGCAGTTCCTGATCGGCGTGCTGGTGTTCCATGAAGCCTTCGACCGCGATCGCGCGATCGGTTTCATCGTCATCTGGATCGCATTGGCGATCTTCGCCATCGACACTGCGCGGCGGGCGCGGCGCGCAGCCGCGATCTGAGTCCACAAACGACAACGCCCGGCCGAAGCCGGGCGTTTGATTGAACATGCTGAGGCTGTGAGTTACGCACCCCGCAACGCGTCCGTGACCGGTTGGCGCGCCGCCCGCAGGGCAGGAAACAACCCGCCGACCAGGCCGATCCCCAGCGCCCATTTCAGTCCGGTCCACAGCAGCTCAGGCGACACCTTGAACTGGAACACCACTTGGCTGAAGTTGCTGCCCAACGTGGATACTTGATAGCCGTTGAAAATGATCCAGGCGATCAGCGCGCCGAGCAGGCCGCCGAGAAAGGCGAGCAGCATCGTCTCCAGCATCACGGCGATCACGACCGGCAAACCGCGAAACCCGAGCGCACGCATCGTCGCGATTTCGCGCGCGCGGCCGGCGACCGCCGCGAACATGGTGTTGAGTGCGCCGAAGATCGCGCCAATCGCCATGATGGTGCCGATCACAATGCCAAGGATCTTGATCAGCTTGGTGAGCTGTTCGGACTGCTTGCCGTAATAGTCACGCGTAGTGAGCGCGTCGAGCTTCAGGCGCGGGTCGGCGGCGAGCGCGGCCTTGAGTTGCTTGAACCCGTTCTTGCCGTCCAGTTTGACTGTCACCGATTGGAAGGCCTGGCGGTTGTAGGTCGAAGCCAGCACGTCGCTGTCGGCCCACAGCTCGGAGTCGTGCGAGTCGCCGCTGGCGAATTTTCCGACCACCGTCCAACGCTGGTTCGCCAGCGTGATGCTCTGGCCGATGCGGATGCCGCGAAACTGGTTCATCGCGCCTTGGCCGACCACGAGTTCGCGCAGGCCGGCGGAAAATTTCCGGCCTTCCACGATCTTCAGCTGCGGCCGCAGCTCCCACGCCTGTTCGCCGACACCGCGCAGCTGCGCGTTGGCATCAGTGCCGTCGGCTCGGCTTGGCAGGTTCACCACCTGCGACAGTTCTGGGGACACCAGCGGTCTGCCGTTCTTGCCCTTGACGATGCCGGCCAGCGATGAAATCAATGGCACCTGATCGCGGGTGATCACCGAATTGGTTTCCGCCTGCGAACCGCCGCGCAGGACGATCGCGCGGTCGTCGCTGCCGGTGCCCTTGAGCGTGGCCTGGAAGCCTTCGCCCATGGCCAGCATCGCCACCAGCACCGCGACCACGCCGGCTATGCCGATCACGATGACGCTGGACGCACCCCAGCGTTGCGGTAGGCTGCTGATGCCGGTATTCGCGACCGCCAGCGTTTGCTGCCCGCGTTTGCTAAGCAGCAGCCAGACGATCGATAGCACTGCCGCCGCCAGCACGCCATACCACGGCAGCATCGTCCATGCCGCAAGGCCGAGCGCAAGCAGTATGACAACCCCGAGATTTCCCAACCATTTCCGGATGCGGGTCATGACCTTTGTTCCTCTCTCAGCGCCCGGCGAGGGCGTCGACGATATTCAGGCGCATGGCGCGCAGGGCGGGCAGAAGACCGACGATCACACCGATTGCCAGCATGAGCAGCAGGCCAACGATCCACGTCTGCGGAAGCACCGTCGGCAGTTGGATCATGCCGCCGCTGGCGGCGCTGATGATGGGCATCAGCAGCGCCGCGATGCCAAGGCCGATCGTGCCGCCGATGACGATCAGCAGTACCGCCTCGGCAAGCACCAGCCACAGCACGCTCTGGTTGGAAAACCCGATCGTCTTGAGCACCGCCAGTTCCGGAATGCGTTCGCGCACCGCTTGGGCCATGGTGTTGCCGGTAAGCAATAACAGGGTGAAGAACACCGCGCCCATGATCGCGGTGACGATCAGACCGATATCGGCGAACTGTTTTGCGAACGCCTGATTGAACGCCTGTTCGGTCTGAGTCTTGGTCTCATGATCGGAATTGACCGAGAGCGCGTCGATCGCCTTGGAAACCCGATCGGCATTGTCGGGATTTTCCAGTTGCACGACGTACCAGCCGACCCGGCTCTTGACGAAGTCGTTGGACTCGTCGAAGTACTTCCAGTGGAACCACAGCTGGTTTTCTTCGCCTTTGCGCTTGCTGTCTTCGACCGTGAAGATTCCGGACAGTTTTAGCGGCCAGGCGTTGCTGCCCTTCTGCGGAAAAATCGTCGCTTCCAGTGGGATGGTGTCGCCGATCTTCCAGCCGTGGCGTTTGGCCAGGGCTTCACCGACGATCGCGCCGCTGCGATCGTTGGCGAACGCCTTGCGTTGCGCGGCAGGCAGAGCATATTCGGGGTAAAGGTCGAGAAAGTCCGGTCCGATCGAGAAATTCGGGAAGAAATTCTTCGGGTCGCGGTAGATCCCGCCGAACCAGGCGGCATACGACGCTTTCTTGACGCCGGGCGTCGCCTCGATCTGGGTTAGCAGGCTGTAGGGCAGCATCTGCGTGATCGAAAGACGTGACGATACGATCATGCGGTTCGCGCCGGCGACTTCGCCGCCGGAATTGAACGCGACGCGCACCGAGTCGAGCATCCCGAACAGCAGGAAGGCGGCGACCACCGACAGCAGTGTCAGCAGGCTGCGGGTCTTGCTGCGGAACAGCGCTGCCCAGATCAGATGGAGATATTTCATGGCGACCTCGTGAACGTATCGGACGGACGCATTGGTAACGGCGCCGGCATCACTGTTCTGCGCCGTTGCCGGCGAACGTGCCCTTGTCCAGATGAATGGTGCGGCGTGCGTGATCGGCCGCCTTTGGGTCGTGGGTGACCATCACGATGGTCTTGCCGTGGTCGCGGTTGAGCGACTGAAGCAGCGCCAGGATTTCCTCGGCGGACTGGCGGTCCAGGTCGCCGGTCGGTTCGTCGCAGATCAGCAGGGTCGGGTCGGACACGATCGCGCGCGCAATTGCCACGCGCTGCTGCTGTCCGCCGGACAGTTCGTTCGGGCGATGTTTGCCGCGATCCGGCAGGCCGACCAGCTGCAGTGCGATTTCGGCATTGCGCTTGCGCTGCGCGGCGCCCAGCGGGGTCAGCAGCAGCGGCAATTCGACGTTTTTCTGTGCGGTCAGGGTCGGCATCAGATTGTAGAACTGAAACACGAAGCCGACGTGGTTGCTGCGCCACTCGGAAAGCTGCCCTGAGCGCATCTGGTCGATGCGCGAGCCGTCCACGGTGATCTGACCGCCGGTGGGCGAATCGAGTCCGCCGATCAGATTCAGCAACGTGGTTTTGCCGGAGCCCGAAGGCCCCATCAGCGCGACGAAATCGCCCTTGGGAATATCCAGGTCGATGCCATGCAGCACTTCGACTTTCTCGGCGCCGCGCTGGTAGGTTTTGGTGAGGTTGCGGAGCGAAACCAGTGCGTCCATCGACGGAATCCTCATGGTTTGAACGGTTGTGCTGATGACGGTGGTACGAATAGCCGTGAAGACTTATTCGCTTTGTGTAGCCGCGACCGGCGCGATCCGGATGCGGCTGCCGTCGACGATTTTTTCCGAGGGCGCGATGACCACCGCCTCGCCGCCCGCGAGGCCTTCGAGCACTTCGCGGTCGTCGCCGAGCGTGCGGCCGAGCTTGAGCGTGCGCTGCGTGACAGCGTCGCCCTCGACCACGAAGGCGACATCGACATCGTTGCGCGAAACGATCGCCGCGCTCGGCGCGAGCACGCCGGGTTTGAGATTGACCGCCGCCGCAGGTTTGGCCGCTTCGAGGAAACTGACGCGCACGCCCATGTCCGGCACGATCCGGGCATCACGCTGATTCAAAGCAACCCGCACCTTTACCGTCGCCTTGCCGCGATCGGCGGTGGGAATGATCGCGATCACTTCGCCTGGGATTTTCCAGTCCGGATACGCGTTGAGCGTCGCTTCGATCGGCATCTTCGGCTTGACCCGGCCAATGAAGGATTCGCCCACGTCCACTTCCACTTCCAGCGAATCCATGTCGACGATGGTGCCGATGCCGGTGCGGGTAAAGCCGCCACCGGCCGACAGTGGCGAGACGATTTCGCCGGGCTGCGCGGCCTTGGCGATGACCACCCCGGCGAAGGGCGCGCGGACGATGGTGTTATCCATGCCGTTGTCGGCGATGGTCAGCGAATCGTCCGCAACCTGTGCGCTGTGTTCGGCGGCATCGAGCTGCGCGTGCAGCGAGTCGCGCGTAGCGATAGCCTGTTCGTACTGTTGGCGCGAGACCAGTTTCTGACCGACCAACTGGCCCAGACGTGCGGCATTGGCCTGGGCTTCCTTCAACTGTGCCTTTGCGCTGCCAACCTGACTGCGCGAGGCCTCGCGCTGCGAATAAGCGAGTGCGCGCGAAGCGGCGGCATCGACCGGGTCGAGCGTGGCCATGGTCTGCCCGGCCTCGACCCGCTGACCTTCCTCGATCAGCACTTCGCGGACCCGGCCGGTGATCTTCGAGGACACAGTGGCCATCCGCCGGGCGACCACATAGCCGGTTGCATCGAGCACGGTCGTATTGCCGCTGCTGTTGCTTCCGATGACCGTCACATCCGCAGTCTGCACCTCGACACCCTTGTTGCGCGACAGCACAAACCACGCGATGACCGCGACCAGCGCAACGATCGCGGCGATCGCCAGGCCGACCCACAGACCGCGTCGCGACGGCGGCGGTGCGTTACGATCGATGCGGAGCTCTTTCAGCAGGTCGGCGTTAGTGTTCATCGTTGATCAGGACGGGAGATGACCGTGAGTGTGACTGCATCGTCGGCGAACGCCAACATGAAAAAGTAACGCCGTGCTGCAAGTCTCGAGCCTGACGTGGCGTCAGGGTCGGGTCGTCTCGCGCGGGGACGGCCGAGATGGACAGGCTACGGCCAGGCGCGCTGCCTGTCTGTTGACAGTTGTCATACCGAACACTTGATGATCGCGACTGCCGAGCGTTTGACGCTGGGCCTAGTCTGGCCACATCCCATCAGGAGCGTTAGAACATGATCTCTTCCGCTCAATTTCTCGCGCGGCTGCAAGCCAGTTGCAAATGTTACGGCAATGTCATCGCTCTGGATGCAGTCGATCTCTCCTTGCAGGCCGGCGAAGTGCTGGCCCTGCTGGGCGCCAACGGCGCCGGTAAAAGCACCGCCATCGCGCTGTTGCTGGGGCTGCTGAAGCCCGATGCTGGCAGCGCAGAGCTGTTCGGCCAGCCGCCGCAGATGTTGGCCGTACGCAGGCGTATTGGCGTGATGCTGCAGTCTGCGGGCATCGCCGACAACGTCAAGGTCGCGGAACTGCTCCACCTCACCCGCAGCTACTATCCGGCGCCGCGCAGCGTCTCCGACTGCGTTGCGCTGGCCGGTCTGGAGGGCTTGCTCGATCGCCGCTATGGCCGGCTGTCCGGCGGACAGCAGCGGCGGGTGCAGTTCGCGCTGGCGATCTGCGGCAACTCCGAGGTGCTGTTTCTCGACGAGCCGACCACCGGGTTGGACATCGATGCGCGCCAGCGCATGTGGGCGACGATCCGTGCGCTGGTCGCTGCCGGCACCGGCGTCTTGCTGACCACGCACTATCTGGAAGAGGCGGAAGCGCTGGCCCAGCGCGTGGTGGTGCTGCACCGCGGCCGGGTCGCCGCCGCCGGCACCATGCAGGAGGTGCGCGCGCATGTCTCCCAGCGACGCATCCGCTGCCTGTCGGCGCTGGATGTCGGGCAGATCGCGGCCTGGCCGGAGGTGCGCAGCGCAGTGCGCGGCCATGACGGCAACCCGGCGCGCGTGGAAATACTGACCGACGCGGTCGAGCCGGTGCTGCGGCGGATGCTGGCCGAAGATGCCGCCCTGAGCGACCTCGACATCCAGCGCGCCGGTCTGGCCGACGCGTTTCTTGAACTCACCCGCGACGATGCCGAAAAGGAAGCCGCCTGATGAATACCGTCTCCATACCTGCCGATGGCCGCGCACGCGCGCATTCGTCGCTGCGCAGCTATCTGCTCGAAGCCAGATACGAGTTCCTCCGCTTGCTGCGCACGCCGTCCTTCGCGCTGCCGTCGCTGCTGTTCCCGTGTCTGTTCTATGTGCTGTTCGGCGTGCTGCTGAACACATCCAATGGCGATGCCGCGCGCTACCTGCTGGCCACCTACGGGGTGTTCGGGGTGATGGGCGTGGGCCTGTTCGCGTTCGGCGTGACTGTGGCGATGGAGCGCGAGCAGGGGTTTCTGATCTACAAGCGCGCGCTGCCGATGCCGCCGGGCGCCTACCTGTTCGCGAAGATGGCGATGGCGATGCTGTTCGCCGTGATCATCTCGCTGCTGCTGGCGACGCTCGCCGCGACCCTCGGCGGCGTTGAGCTGCGTGCCTCGCAGTGGCTGCTGCTCTGGGCGGTCAACGTAGTGGGCGTGCTGCCGTTCGCCGCGGTGGGCCTGTATGTGGGCACCTTGGTCGGCGGCCAGGGCGCGCCGGCGGTGGTCAATCTGCTGTATCTGCCGATGGCGTTTCTGTCCGGGCTGTGGCTGCCGTTGAAGCTGCTGCCTGCGTGGATCGCCAAACTCGCGCCGGTGTGGCCGTCCTACCATCATTCGCAGATCGCACTGAAGGTGATCGGCATGGATGCCGGCGGCAGCGTCGCCGTGCATCTCGGCGTATTGGTCGGCATCACGATGGTGTTTTTCCTGCTGGCGCGCCGGCGCCTGGCGGCCTGAGCGGTCGATCGATCCGTTAAAGTCGTCAACGCCATCCGTGCTTTTTCTACAACCAACGAGACCATCATGCCGCAATCGCCGAAATCGCTGCTGCTGCGCTGGCGTGTGCGTCTGATTCCCGAATGGCGTGAGCTGGGCTGGATGCCGTTCTACAACCTCGGCTATCTGCTGTTCCTGTTCATGCCATTGATGCTGTCGTGGCTGGGCGAATCGTTCGGCTGGCGCGGGTCGCTGTCGCGCATGCTCGCGCCGACCTTGCTGTCGATCGCGGTGTTCCTGCCGATCTATTTCGCCGGCTACCGCACGACAGGAATCAAGTCGCTGCTGTGCACGCTAGCGATCGCAGCCATCGGCTACGTCCTGCTGCCGTTCAATCCCTTCGCCAATGCCTACACCACTTATGCGGCCGGCTTAGCGGCGATGCTGGGCGGCGCGCTGTGGAAGCGGCTGCTGCTGACCGCGTCGATCCTGATTGGTTTTCAGCTTGAAATCATGGCGCTGAACTATCCGGTCTTTATTTTCCTGATTACCCTAATCGTGTCGCTGGCTGTTTTTTTCGGCAGTCATCACTTCGCCCAGAGCACGCGAAAGCGCGCCGAATTGAAGCTCTCGCACGACGAAGTGCGCCGACTCGCCGCGCTGGCCGAGCGCGAGCGCATCGGCCGCGACCTGCACGATCTGCTTGGGCACACGCTATCGCTGGTGGCGCTGAAAAGCGAGTTGGCGGGCAAGCTGCTGCTGCGCAGTGATTCCGCCCAAGCGCGCGAGGCCGCGCACCGCGAGATCGTCGAAGTCAGCCGGGTTGCGCGCGATGCGTTGGCGCAGGTGCGTTCGGCAGTGACCGGCATCCGCGCCGCCGGTGTCATCGCGGAAATCGTTTCCGCCAAGCTGCTGCTGGAAAGCGACGGTATCGCCTTCGTCTCCGCGCTCGCGCCGCGCGCGCTCGATCCCGGCGCGATGCCGGTGAATGTGGAGACCGCACTGGCGATGACCGTGCGCGAAGCGGTGACCAATCTCCAGCGGCACGCGCATGCGCGCACGGCGCGGGTCGAACTCGATATCGAAGCCGGCGAAGCGGTGCTGCGCATCGACGACGACGGTCGCGGCGGTGCCAGCAACGGCACGCTGGTGCCTGGCAACGGGCTGACCGGCATGCGCGAGCGTATCGAAGCGCTCGGCGGCCGGCTGCGGATCGATGCGCGCAAGGGCGAGGGCACGCACATCGAAGTGCGGGTGCCGCTGGCTTCGCACGCTGGCACCATCGATGCTGCGATGATCGACGATGCGACGACCGAGGCATCGGCATGATCCGCGTACTGCTGGCCGAAGACCAGGCCATGGTGCGCGGTGCGCTCACCGCACTGCTGTCGCTGGAAACCGACATCGAAGTGGTTGGCGCCGCTGCCGACGGCGAAGCCGCATGGCGCGAGCTGCAGCGGCTGAAGCCGGATCTGCTGGTGACCGACATCGAAATGCCGGGCCTCACCGGGCTGGAGCTCGCGCAGCGCATCCAGCGCCACGCATTGCCGATCAAAGTGGTGATCGTCACCACGTTCGCCCGCGCCGGTTTCCTGCGCCGCGCGCTGGATGCCGGCGTTTCCGGTTATCTGTTGAAAGACGCGCCGGCCGAGGATCTGGCCGAAGCGCTGCGCAAAGTGCATCGCGGCGGTCGCGCCATCGATCCGCAGCTTGCGCTGGAAGCGTGGAGCGAAGCGGATCCACTCAACGACCGTGAACGCCAAGTGCTGCGCCTCGCCGGCGAAGGCCAGTCTGCCGGCGAGATCGCCACGCACCTCAATCTGTCGCACGGCACGGTCCGCAATTATCTGTCCGAGGCCATCGGCAAGCTCGGCGTCGGCAACCGCATCGAGGCCTACCGGCTGGCAAGACAGAAGGGGTGGCTGTGATCCACGCTGCGTAGGGCGGCCCTGGCCCGCCATTCCGGCGTTGCAGAGAAATAAATGTGTGCAAAGCGCAATGTCGATCATTGCCCTATATGAATTGATATGCCGTAACGGTGGGTCAAGGCCCCCCCTACACGATCTTCTGCCGATGTCACATCGGCGCCACGCGGGCGTCTTGTCCCTCCAAACCCGTTTTATAGCCAGTCCGATGAGGAATTTTGTCATGAACATCCGCACACGCCGCCCCGGTATCAATCTTGCGCTGGCCATCGCCATCGCCATCGCCGCTTCCATCTCCAGCGCATCGCACGCAGCGCCGCCGGCACGCGACACCGGCTCCGATAACGACGTTCTGATCCAGGGTGTCCGCGTATTCGACGGCCTGCGCGTGTTCCCGAATACCAACGTGCTGGTCGTCGATGGCCGCATCGCCGCAGTCGGCACTGGGGTGAAAGCGCCGCAGGGCATCGTCACCGTGGACGGCAGCGGCAGGACATTACTGCCGGGTTTGATCGATGCGCATACCCACAGCTGGGGCGACGCCCAGCGCGATGCGCTGCGCTTCGGCGTGACCTCCGAGCTGGACATGATGGGCGACTGGAACCGGCTGCCCGAGATCAAGCGCCAGCGCGAATCGCTGGCGCGTACCGATGCGGCCGATCTGTGGAGCGCCGGCGCCGCCGTCACCGCGCCCGGCGGCCACGGCACCCAGTACGGCATGAAGGTGCCGACGCTTGCCGCCGACGGCGATGCGGCCGGGTTTGTGGCTGCGCGCGTCGTCGAAGGTTCGGACTACATCAAACTGATCATCGAAGACATGAGCGCCTACAGCGCGACCAACCGTATTCCCACGATCACCCCGGCGCAGATGCAGGCCGCCATCGCCGCTGCGCACAAGGCCAAGCGGCTCGCAGTCGTACACGTCTCGCGGTTGCGCGAAGGCAAAGCCGCGATCGAAGGCGGCGCCGACGGTCTGGTGCATATTTTCGGTGAGCCTGGCGACGCCGCGTTCGTCGCTGCGGCGAAAAAACGCAGCGCGTTCGTAGTCCCGACGCTGTCGGTGCTGGCGACGATGGCGCATACCGGCGAAGGCCGTGCGCTCGGCGAAGATCTGCAGCTGAAACCGTGGCTCGGCAGCGCGCAGACCGACAGCCTGAAAGCGACGTTCGGCGCCGCTGCGCCCAAGCCGTCGATGCTTGCCGATGCCATCGCCAACGTACGCGCCCTGCATGCGGCGGGCGTCGATATCCTGGCCGGCACCGACGCCGGTAATCCCGGCACCGCGCACGGCGCGAGCATGCACGGCGAGCTTGCGCTGCTGGTGCGTGCCGGCCTTACGCCGGGCGAAGCGCTGGCTGCCGCCACCTCGGTGCCCGCGCGCCGCTTCAAACTTGCCGACCGCGGCCGCATCGCGGTGGGTCAGCGTGCGGACATGTTGATGGTCGATGGCGATCCGACCCGAGATATTCTCGCCACCCGCGCCATCGTCACGGTCTGGAAGAACGGTTATGCCGTGGTCCGCGCAAAGCCGCAGTCGCCCGCCGCTGCGCCGGTGGGCGAAGCGATTCCCGCCGGCAGTCTGGTCGATGATTTCGAAGGCAACGTCGCCACCGCAGCCATGGGTTTGCTGCCCGCGAAGTTCGGCGCCGGCTGGATGCAGACCACCGACCAGATGGCTGGCGGCGCATCGGTCGTGACGTTGAAGCGGGAACAAGGTGCGCTTGCGGTGAGCGGCGAGATCAAAACCGGCTTCGCGTTTCCGTGGTCGGGCGCGATGTATTTTCCCGCCGCACAGGCGATGCAGCCCGCCGATCTGTCCGCACGCAGGGAACTTGTGTTCCGCGCGCGCGGCGACGGCCGCCATTACAGCGTCATGCTGTTCTCCGGCGTGCAACTGCAGTCGATGCCCAGCGTCAAACCCTTCGTCGCCGGCCCCGAATGGACTGAGGTGCGCATCCCGCTGAGCGGTTTCAACGGCGCCGATCTCAGCCGCGTTCGCGGCATTGCGTTCACCGCCGGCCAGCCGGTCGGCGCATTCGCATTCCAGATCGACAGCGTCGAACTTAAATAATGTAGGAGGGTCTTGAGGCCCGAGTGTCGTCAACACCGCCCGCGAATGTCGCTGGACGTTCGCGGGCGCTTGACTTTCAGCGCAAACAGGACGAACGTCCGTCGAGCATCGAGCAAGGACGACGCGCTCCGCAAGGCGCGACAGGGGAGGAAACCCATGATCGACGGCGTAACGCCTTCGCACTTCATCGACAATAGCTGCAGTTGCAGTATCGGTGTGTGCACGACCGGTGTGTGTCTCCCACCGCGTCTGCACCGTCATCCTGTGCGTCATCATCCACGCATCGCGCACAGCCCGGCCATTCGCCTCGCGCCGTCCGCGCGCCTGCCGCACATCTGCACCACCGCTGCCACGCAAACCGACATCACTACGCGCTGTTCCCGCTTTCCGCATGCACAGGGGTTCGTATCGTCATGGCCAAAACCATTTTCAGCGTCGCCGATTACCTGCTTACCCGGCTGAAACAGCTCAATGTCACCGAGGTGTTCCAGATTCCCGGCGATTACGTCAAACATTTCACCCAGGCGCTGGAACATTTCGACGGCGTGCATACCATCGGCGCCATCAATGAATTGGACGCCGCATACGCGGCCGATGCCTATGCCCGCACCCGCGGACTCGGCGCGGTGTCGCTGCAGTTCGGCGTGAGCACCGCCAGCGCGCTCAACGCCATCGCCGGTGCGTGGGTCGAACGCAGCCCGGTGGTGGTCATCAGCGCCACGCCCGGCGCGGACATGCGCAACATCACCGATATGTACGATGTACTGTTCCATCATTCCACCGGCGATCTCGACGCCGACCGGAAAATCTACGAGAACGTCACCGTCAAGGCCATCACCCTCAGCACCAATGTCGGCGCGGCAGAACAGATCGACGACCTGCTGATCGCAGCGATCACCCACCGGCGCCCGGTGTACATCGCCTGCTACAAAGAAGTCTGGGCGCAGCCGTGCGCGCCGCCGCCCAAAACCCGGCTGAAGCCACGCGTTGCGCACAGCCCCGCGCTGGCGCTGCAGAACGCGGTCGATGCCGCATGGACCCAGATCACCGCCGCCAAACAGCCGATCATTTTCGCCGGCGTTGAAGTGCTGCGCTTCGGTTTGTCGGGCCTGCTGCAAAAGATTATCGACGCCAGCGGTTTTCTGTACACCACCACGACGCTGGGCAAAGCAGTGCTGGACGAGGGCGGCAAAAAGTTCATCGGCACCTATTCCGATGCCGCGTCGATCGAGACGGTGCGCGATCTGGTCACCGCATCGGACTGCTTCCTCACCCTCGGCACCATCATCACCGACGATTATCTGGTCTTCATCGAAAGCAAGTACCCCGACATGGTGCTCGCCACTACCGCCGGCGTGCGCGTCGGTTATTTCAAATACGGCGACGTGACCATGCAGGACTTCATGGAAGCGCTGCTGCTCAAGTTCAAAAGCAGCAAGGCCTATCCGATCAAAGCGGCTGCGCCGCCGCAGCCGAAGTATCCCGAGCCGTGGGCGTCCAACGACGATGTGGTCTACAAGCACAAGCCTAACCTGCTGACCTACAACCGGTTCTTCCAGCATTCGATGAAATTCCTGCACGACCACGACATGCTGAAAGATATCGTGATGACCTATGGCGTCAGCTCGGCGATGTACGTCGCGACCAATGCCTATGGCTTGAAACAGGGCGGTTTTGTGTCGTCCGCGGCATGGCAGTGCATCGGCTTCGAGACCGGCGCCGCCTCCGGCGCGCAGCTGGGCAGCGGCAAGCGCGCGTGGACGGTCGCCGGCGACGGTGGCTTCATGATGGTGTGCCAGTCGCTGTCGACGCTCGCGCGCAACAAACTCAATGCAGTGATTTTCGTGATGAGCAATCAGGTCTATGCGATCGAACAGGTCTACGTCGACATCACCTCGTTCCAGCCCGGGCCGCAGCATACGTTCGACACCTTCGACATGCTGCCGAAGTGGGATTACCTCGCGCTGGCCAAGGCCTTCGGCGCCGAGGGTATCCGCGTCGAAACGGTCGATGAACTCAATCTCGCGCTGACCCGGATCAAGACCATCAAGGATCGGCCGGTGCTGGTCGAAGTGGTCATTCCGCAAAAGGATTTGCCGGGACAGATGTATCGGCTGGGCATCGAATAACCCAAAGAACAGCCTCACTATTCAAGGACCGAACCCATCATGAAACACAAAACCTATTCCATTTTCGGCGCCGGCGCCGCAGGCCTGTACACCGCTTGGCGGCTGCTCAACGGCAAAGCCCGCAATCCAAAGTTCACTGCAAAACAGCTGAAAAAAGGCGATATGCTAGAGCTGTACGACTGGGGAAAATACGATTTCAGCAAACAGCATCCGGGTACCCGGTCGGCCGGCGCGCGCATCTGCACCTGGTACTACAACAACGACAAGACCGATTCCTACGTCGAACTGGGCGGCATGCGCTATTCGTATTGGGACGAGAAGCCCTCGAAAGCGTTTCCGCATCCCAACGACGGGCTGTCGCCGGGCCATCGCGTGGTGACCAAAGTCATTTCGATGCTCGGTCTCAACGATTACTCTGTTCCGTTCAACGTCACCTCCAACCAGCTGTTCTATCTGCGCACCCGCAACTTCTATCTCAACGACATCACCTCCAGCAACCCCGCGCCGTATGCGATGGATCACTACGGCGCATCGACCACGCCCGATCAGGGCTTCACTACGGTCGAAAGTCTTGCGGTGACCGGCACCACCGGCCCGCAGACGCGGCTGCAGTGGTGCGAGTTCTACCGCAGCGGACGCATCACGGTGCAGCTGCCGGAGACCTCCGTCTTCCAGCAGGGCGATCTGCTCAAGGACATTGGCTACTGGAACCTGCTCTACGATCAGCTCGGCTCGGAAGGTTACGACTACGCCGCCGATGGCAACGGCTACAGCTCGAACGTGATCAACACCAACTCGGCGGTGTCGTTCAACATGAACAACGAGTTCACCCCGGGCAGCCAGTACCGCACGCTGTCGATGGGCTACTCCGGCATGTTCAACGCGCTGTTCGACAAGATCGTCGCGCTGGCGAAAGCCAAAGGCATCGATTTCCGCTATCACCCGGACACGCGGCTGCATTCCATCCTGTGGAAAAGCGGCAAAGCCGTGTTCACCTACGCGGCGCGCAGCAACCCGAACATCGCCGCCGGCACGCGCGAAGCCGACGCCGCGTGGATGGCGATGCCGCGCGCCGCCATCGATCTGGTCGCGCAGGCCACGCGCTTCCGCAGCCCGGCCGACGACGAGACCGATGTGCTCAATCACGAGCGGGTCAATCTCTATCTTGAATCCACGATCATGCAGCCGTCCTACAAAGTCGGCATGTTCTTCGACCAGCCATGGTGGG
>JANOXT010000168.1:0-4371 GCA_031418555.1 Lysobacterales bacterium
CAGTCGTCGGGACGCTCGATCTGGCGGCCGTCCTGGGTCGCCTGCGCGAACATGCCGTAGCGATAGCGCAGGCCGTAGCCGAACGAGGGCAGGCCGGTTTCGGCGAATGAATCGAGAAAGCACGCGGCAAGCCGGCCCAGACCGCCATTGCCCAGCGCGGCGTCGGGTTCGGCTTCCAGCACATCGGCCAGCGACAGGCCGCGCGTTGACAGCTCGCGATCCAGCTCCGGCTCCAGCTGCAGCGCCGCCAGCGCATTGCGCAAGGCGCGGCCCATCAGGAACTCCATCGACAGGTAATGCACGCGGCGGCTGGAGGGCCCGCGCCGGGCGTCTTCCGCCTGGGTCGCGGCCCAACGCCCGGCCAGGGTGTCGCGGCAGACGTCGGCGGCGGCGCGCAGTGCGGCGCGCGTGGCCGGCACCGCCTGGGTGTCGCTGCGGGTCATCGCCAGCGCGTTGCGAAAGGCGGGCACCAGGTCGGCGGTGGCGTTGCTGGCATGCGTGCCGGCGTGGGTCTGGATAACTTTCATGCGTGACTCGTCTCCTCGGGGAGGCGTGGATGGCCGGCGCCGGACGGCGCCGGCAGCGCGTAAACCTTCGGAGCTTAGGAGCCGCACCGGTTCAGGGCGAGCCCGCTGTAATCGTATTCATCTTTGGCGCCAGTGAGGCCGGGGCCGCAACGGACGTGCATTCGTTTTCACGTACGCATACCGACCGCAGTGCGATGTCGTGCGGGGTACCAACTGCGCGGCTGCATCTTGCTGATGATCCGGGTTATTTTGCATCGGCGCATCCACGCGGCGAGAAGTGCGCATGTCATGCCAATACGATGCGGCGCTGCAACATGCGCGCTGCCGCGAATCATCCGATCGGAGTCGAGTGCAATGCATCGTCGAGAATTTCTTTCACTGTCGGCGCTCGGTCTGGGTTGTGCTGCAGTGCCGCATCGAATGCGCGCTGCGATACGCGAACCTTCGCCGTGGCTGGAGGTGTTCGCCCGCATGCCGCATGCGCTGGCCGCACTGGTCGACGACCCCAGACATGCGGTGCAACTGCGCTGGGTGCGGATCCATCGCGATGCCGACGGCGCGCAGCGTGCCGTCACCCATGATCGCGGCCTTGCGCCGCAGCGTTGGTTTCCCGCCGCCAGCGTGACCAAACTGCCGATGGCCTTGCTGATGGCCGAAGCGGTGCAGGCCGCGGGCGGCGGCGCCGACAGCGTGCTGCGTCTGGATGCGCCGCCGATCAGCGGCGAATGGGGCGACGAGGCCTTGACCGATACCTTCGCGCGCGGTGTCGACCGCACCTTCGCGGTCAGCGAAAATCTTCCTTTCAACCGCTGGTACGAGCTGCTCGGCGGCGACGATATCCATCGCCGGCTTGGCCAATTGAATTATCCGCATGTGCGCTTGATCGCGCGTCTGGGCTCGTCCGATCTCGAAGCGAACCGCCGTCATGGCGGGGGTGCTTTGCTGTCCGCCGATGGCCGCGAGCTGCGGCGTTTTTCCGCAGGCATCGCGAAACCGCGGCAGTTTCCGTTCGGCCGCGTGCTGGTTGGCGATGGATGGCAGAACGACGACGGCACGCTGCTGCCCGGACCGCACGATTTTTCGCATGCGAATTTTCTGCCGCTGGCCGACAGCCTGCGCATGCTGCAGGCGTTCGTGTCGCCGGAGTCGGTGCCGGCGGCGCAGCGCTGGAAGATCGACGGCGCGCTGCGCGCCCGTCTGCTGCGCGCGATGGCGCTGCGTCCGCGCGAAAGCACATCGCCGCTGTATCCCGAGGCCGAGTATCCCGACGGCTACGCGCGCTGGTTCTTCGTCGGCGACGGCGCCGCGCGCTATCCCGACGGCGTGAGCGTGTCCGGCAAGTCCGGCATGGCCTATGGCTCGATCAGCGAAGTGGCGTACGTGGTCGATCGCGAATCCGGCATCGAGTGCATGCTGGCCGCGAGCATCCTCGCCAACGCCGACGGCATCTTCAACGACGACCGCTACGAGTACGACACGATTGCCATTCCGTTCATGGCCGCATGGGCGCGTGCGGTGCTTGAGGTCGAGCGGGCGCGCCGATAAATACGTCAGCAGACACACACCGATGCCGAGGACCGCAATGAATACTTCAATGGAAGACACCACGATGCGCCGCTGGATGCGTTCGCCGTCGCGTACGCTGTTGATGGTGCAGCTGCTGGCGCTGTTGGTGTACCCGTTGATCGGCGACAACCGCGTCGGCCAATTGATTTCAACCGCGCTCAGCGTCGGCGTACTGTCGGTGGCGGTATGGATGGTGCACCGTTCGCCGCGGCCCGCATGGATCGCAGGTGTGCTGGCTTTTATCGGCGTGGCGGCGTGGGCCGCATACAGCGCAACGGACAGCGTGGCGCTTGCGGTCGTCGGCGCCGCGGGCTATGCCGCCGCTTATTTTTACGCGGCGGCGTCGCTCATCACCTACATGATGCGCGACGATCGCGCGACCCGGGACGAACTGTGGGCCGCAGGCGCCACCTTCATGCTGTTCACCGTCGCCTATGCGTGGCTGTTCATGCTGTGCCAGCAGGTGCAGCCCCAGGCGTTTCTCGCGCCCGGGGGCATCAAACAGCCGCTGACGTGGGTGGAATTGATGTTTCTCAGCGCGACCAATTTTTCCGCGACCGGCCTCAGCGACATCATGCCGCTGTCGCCGCATGCACGCACCATCGCCATCATCGAACAGTGGAACGGCGTGATGTACATGGCATTGATCGTATCCCGGCTTGCCGGCATGCTGGGGCGCAAACCCACAGTCTCCACGTAGGAGGGGCTTCAGCGGAGGGGCTTCAGCCCCGAGCAGTTTCTTGACAGCGTTTTGCTGCAAAGAGATCGGGCCTGAAGCTCCCCTGCGAACGGAGCTCGAATCAAAGCTGCTCGCGATTGCCGCACGTTGCCGAGTTTGTCGGTTCGATTCACCGCAGCTTGGGTAAGCCCAACAGGCGCGGCTCCACGGGCTGCTAAGCTGCCGTCGTTGGCGCTGAACGCGATCTTGTCCCCCTATGTTGAAGTCGCACCACAACCTGCTTGAACCGCGGCCTTCGGACCGCGTGCGTATCGGCGACTGCATCGTCGAGATTCCGCTGCGCGAGATCGCGCCGGTGCAGGGCGGTGATGCGACGCGGGTGACATTGAAATCATTGGGTGTACTGCTCACATTGGTCGCGCACGCCAACAAACTGGTCAGCCGCGAGGCGCTGCTGGAATGGGTGTGGCCGGACACGCTGCCCGGCGACGATGTGGTGACGCAGGCGATCACCCAACTGCGCCGCGCGCTGGGCGACGACCGCGAGCAGCCGCGCTATATCGAAACCATCGCCAAGCAGGGCTACCGGCTGATTGCGCCCGTTGAATGGCTGATCGATCAAGCGGCCGATCCGCCCGTCGACGCGCAGACCGAACCTCCAGTCGCCGAGCCTGCACCGTCGCCTGCGCCGCGCGCGCGCTGGCCGTGGGCGTTGGCCGCTGCAGTGTTGACTTTCGCGGTGGCCGCCGTTGTGGTGTTGGCCTACTGGCGCGGTCGCGACGATGCGCCGCGCACGGTGCAGGGCACGCCGGCGACGGTCCAGCGCGTGCCGATTCAGCGGGTCGCCAGCTCGCCGCAGCGCGAGGTGACGCCCAGCCTTTCGCCGGACGGTTCGCTGCTGGCGTATGCCCTGTATCGCGCGGATCTGCAGGCCGCCGCGCTGGTGGTGCAGACCACATCGGCAGTGCCGCCGCGGCCGTTGACCGAACTGGTCGAAGGCCGATGGGACCAGTTTCCGTCGTGGTCCCCGAACGGCCGTGAGATTGTTTTCCATCGTTCCACCAACGACGGATGCCGGATCATGCTGCTTCCCGCGACAGGCGGCGCGGCGCGCGAGATCGGTCACTGTCTCGACGACACCATGCCGGTGAGCTGGTACCCCGACGGCAAATCGCTGATCGGAAGCGGCTGGCTTGACGATGATTTTGCGAAGGGCCACGGCAGTGCCCTGTATCGCATGACCGTTGCCGATGGCCGCTGGCGCCAGATCGACTACGCACGTATTCACGAGGACATCGACGTCCAGCCGAGGGTCTCGCCCGACGGCCGCTGGATCGCGTTTCAGCGCAATCTTTCGCTGGGCGATCTGTGGCTGATCCCTGTCGCTGGCGGCAAGCCGGAGCGGCTCACCACATTACGCACGAATTTCAGCGGTGCGTCGTGGACGCGCGACAGCCGCAGCGTAGTGTTCTCGCGTTACCGCAGCAACGGCGTGGTGTTGGGCAAGCTGGATATCGCCAGTGGCGCGATCAACGAATACCGCAACGCCGACGGCGATGGATTGAGCGGGCCTTCGGTCGCGCTCAACGGCGATGTGGT
>JANOXT010000169.1:0-10536 GCA_031418555.1 Lysobacterales bacterium
GAATGTTTTCCATCACCCGTCGCGGCTCGCGCCGCTCCTACAAAAGCGTCATGCCGCTTAAGATGCGCCCATGCTGAAAACCCGCGCATCGAAAGACTTCTGGCTGCTGGCCACCGTTGCCCTGCTGATCCTGGGCGCCGGTCTGGGCCTGCGCGATCCGTGGCCATCGGACGAGCCGCGGTTCGCGCTGGTCGCCAAGCAGATGATCGAGAGCGGCGACTGGCTGTTCCCGCATCGCGGCACCGAGCTGTACTCGGACAAGCCGCCGATGCTGATGTGGCTGGAGGCCGCGTTCTACACCGTATTCCGCGACTGGCGGATCGCTTTCATGATGCCGTCGCTGCTGGCGGCGCTGGGCACCCTGTGGTGCGTGTACGACCTGGGCCGCCGGCTGTGGACCCGCAGGGTCGCCCTGTACGCGGCGTGGGCGCTGCTGTTCGCGCTGCAGTTCACGTATCAGTCGAAGAAAGCGCAGATCGATCCGCTGGTGACATTCTTCATCACCCTCGCCAACTATGGCCTGCTGCGGCACATGCTGCTGGGCCCGAACTGGAAACTGTGGACGCTGGGCTGGTTCGCGGCCGGGCTGGGCACGATTACCAAAGGCGTCGGTGGTCTTGCGCTGCTGATGATCCTGCCGGCCGCGATCGCATCGCTGATGCAGTGGCCGCGCGTGCGCGTGCATGCGCGCGATTTCAGATTCTGGATCGGGCCGCTCGCCTTCGCATTGGCCGCTGCGCTGTGGCTGGTGCCGATGGTCACCGCCGCGCTGAGTCAAAACAATCCCGAGTACACGGCGTATCTCAACGACATCCTGTTCCGGCAGACCGCCGGGCGTTACGCAAAGTCGTGGGACCACCCGCAGCCGCCGTACTACCACCTTATGGTCATGGCGACCGCATGGCTGCCGACCGCGTTCGCGCTGATCTGGGCGCTGCCGGCGTGGCGCACGCGCCTGCGCCGCCGCGATGCCCGCTATCTGCTGCCGCTGGCGTGGTGGGCGCTGATCATCGTGTTTTTCTCGATCCCCAGCGGGAAACGCGACGTGTATATCCTGCCGGCGCTGCCGATGATGTGCCTCGCGCTGGGCCCGCTGCTGCCGGGCATCGTGCGCAAGCTGTGGGCGAAACGGATCGCGTTCGGCTTCGCCGCAATCCTGGGCATGCTCTTGCTGGGCGCGGGTCTGGCGATGTGGTTCGGCGATCCGACATTCGAAACCAAACTGATGTCCGATCGCGGTTTCACCGACGGCGGCCACGCGCTGTTCGGCATGCTGATGGCGATGGGCGCGTGGGCGCTGGCCAGCGTGAGCTGGCATCGCGTGCGCAACGGCGTGATCGGGCTGCTGTGGGCGATCGGCGGCATCTGGGTGCTGTACGGCGTGGTCGCGTATCCGCTGCTGAATGCATCCAGCTCTGCGCGCGGTTTGATGGCATCGGTGGGCGAACGGATCGGCCCCGATGCCGAGCTGGGGCTGGTCGGCTGGAAAGAACAGAATCTGCTGATGGCCGACCGGCCGGCCGCGACGTTCGGCTTCCAGACCACATGGCCCAAACAGCTGTCCAAGGCGATGGCGTGGCAGGCCGAAGCGCCGCAGCGGCGCGTGCTGCTGGTGCAGGAACCCGCGCTGTCGCAGTGCGTGGATAAAACCAAAGCGCAGTTCGCGGGCGTGTCCAACCGTCGTCGCTGGTGGCTGGTACCGGCCGCGGCTGCAGACGCGACCTGCGTGCCGAAGGGCATCGAAACCCAGAATCAGGCCGATGGTCAGAGCGAGTGATGCCCACACACTTTTTGTAGGAGCGACCATGCTTTTGTAGGAGCGACGGAAGTCGCGACCGGTTCCGGAACGTCTTTCGGCGGCCGGTCGCGACTTCCGTCGCTCCTACAGAAACCGGACAGCGTTTCAGGCGTCCAAAGCTTCCCACCGCGCAAAGGCCTGTTCCAGTTCGGCATGCGCCGCCGCCATGTCGGCATTGTGCGCGGCGACGGAAGCGTGATCGCGCTGGAAAAACGCGGGGTCGTGCATGGTCGCGGTCATCGTCGCGATCTTCGTTTCGAGGCTTTCGATCCGCTGCGGCAGCAGTTCGAGTTCGCGCTGATCCTTGTAGCTGAGCTTGCGCTTCGCAGCGGCGGGCGCCGCAGGTGCGGGCGCTTCGACCGCTTTGGGAGCGGCAGCGGCGGTGGCTTTGGCCGATTCGCCCCGGGTTGGCCGCTGACGCAGCCAGTCGCTGTAACCGCCGACGTAATCGCCAACCCGGCCGTCGCCTTCCATCACCAGCGTCGAGGTGACGACGCTGTCGAGGAAATCGCGATCGTGGCTGACCAGCAGCAGCGTGCCGGGATACTCGCCCAGCAGCTCTTCCAGCAGCTCCAGCGTTTCCACATCAAGGTCGTTGGTGGGTTCGTCCATCACCAGCAGATTCGACGGCTGCGCGAACAGTTTCGCCAGCAGCAGCCGGTTGCGTTCGCCGCCGGACAGCCGGGTGATCGGCGCGCGTGCGCGTTCGGGCGTGAACAGGAAATCCTGCAGATAGCCGATCACATGCTTCTGCTTGCCGTTGATCTCGACGAAGTCCTTGCCCTCGGCGACGTTTTCCAGCGCGTTCCAGTCTTCGCGCAGGGTCGCGCGGTACTGGTCGAAATATGCGACCTGCAGCTGCGTGCCGACCTTGATCTCGCCCGACTGCGGCTGCAGGTCGCCCAGCAGCAGCTTAAGCAACGTGGTCTTGCCGCTGCCGTTGGCGCCGATCAGGCCAATCCGGTCGCCGCGCAGGATGGTGGTCGACACATGGTTGAGCAGACGCCGTTCGCCGAACGCAAACGATACGTCTTTCGCTTCGATCACCTTCTTGCCCGACGCGCCGGCCTGCGCGGTTTCCATGCGCACGTTGCCGGAGAGATCGCGGCGCTGCACGCGTTCGTCGCGCATCGCCTTGAGCCTGCGCACCCGGCCTTCGTCGCGGGTGCGGCGGGCCTTGATGCCCTGACGGATCCAGACTTCTTCCTGCGCCAGCATCTTGTCGAAGCGCGCGTTTTCCTGCGCCTCGGCGTTCAATCGCTCTTCGCGGCGGCGCACGTAGTTGTCCCAGTCGCCGGGCCAGCTGGTCAGCTGGCCGCGATCGATTTCCACGATGCGTGTCGCCAGCTGGCGCAGGAAGCGCCGGTCGTGGGTAACGAAGATCA
This sequence comes from Lysobacterales bacterium, assembly GCA_031418555.1. Taxonomy (GTDB): domain Bacteria; phylum Pseudomonadota; class Gammaproteobacteria; order Xanthomonadales; family Xanthomonadaceae; genus Lysobacter_I. The sequence continues at coordinate 3,184 of JANOXT010000169.1, forward strand.
ACGCGCCCTGCCAGGCCTTGAGAAAGCCTTCCAGCCAGTCGATCGCGGCGATATCCAGATGGTTGGTGGGCTCGTCCAACAGCAGCAGATCCGGCGCAGAGACCAGCGCGCGCGCCAGCAGCACCCGGCGTTTCATGCCGCCGGACAGCTTGGCGAAGTCACCGTCGCCGTCCAGATCCAGCCGCGCCAGGGTTTCGGTGACGCGCTGGTCCAGCGACCAGCCGTTGCCGTCTTCGATCTTGGTCTGCACCGCCGCCAGGGCGTCGGTATCGAGCTCGTCGGCGTGGATCAGATGGTGATAGTCGGCAAGGAATGTGCCCATTTCGCCGAGGCCGTCGGCGACCACGTCGAAGACGCTGCCGGCAGCGCCGGCCGGCACTTCCTGCTCCAGCCGGGCGATGCGCACGCCGCCTTCGATGCGGATCTCGCCGTCGTCGGGCTTGTGCTCGCCGGCCAGCAGGCGCAGCAGGGTGGATTTGCCGGCGCCGTTGCGGCCGATCAGGGCGATGCGCTCGCCGGGCTCGATCGCAAGATCGACGCCAGCGAGCAGCAGGGGGCCGCCGACGCCGAAATCGACGTCATTCAAAGTGAGGATAGGCATCCGGGTAGTTTACCGGCTGCACCCGACCGCAGTACGCTTGACATTCGACCACCCACACAGCGGAGCCCGTCATGTCCAAAGGTATGGATCAGAAGAAGCAGGACAAGAAGAAACCCGAAAAGACCCTGAAAGAAAAGCGCGCGGAGAAGAAGGACAAGAAGGGCAAGTAAGCTCAGGCCTGACTGCTGATTGCATCAAGGGGCGCTTGGCCCGCGACGCGTAGCCTCATCATTCGTAGCCCGGGTAGAGGCGAAGCCGAAACCCGGGGTCTTTGGCGATTGCTCAAAAGAGCCCCGGGTTGACCGGCTTCGCCGTTGAAAACCGGCTGCGCTCTACCCGGGCTACGTTGCTGCTATGAACTACACGACAGCATCGAACAACCCGCACGGTCGCGCGCCCAGTCGGGGCGTTTTTCGGTAAAGCGTTCGTTCCCGGGTTGCTCGTCGTAGGGCCGACGCATCACCTCCAGCAGTTCGGCGATGCCTGCGGTGTCGCCGGCTTCGGCGCAATCAATCACCTGCTGCGCCAGATAATTGCGCAGCACGAATTTCGGATTGGCCAGCCGCATCTTTTCGCGACGCTGCGCCGCTGACATTGAATTTTCACGCAACCGCGCGGCGTAGCGCTGCAGCCAATCGTCGAACTGGGGCGCATGCGCGTTGCGTTTTACGGTGTCGTAAAACGCGACCTCCAACGGCTGCAGCGTCGGCGCGTCGACATTGATGTCCATCAGCGCGCGAAACCACAGCGTCATGTCCACTTCGGCCTCATGCATCAACCCATGCAGGTCGCGCATCAGCGCGGCATCGTCGTCGCGGCATTCGGCCAACCCCAGCTTGCGCGCGATGTTGTCGCGATCCGCAGCGCTGTAGGCGGTGCCGAAGGCGTCGATGCCCGCCTGCAGGGCTACGCCGCCCGCGAACAGCGGCGAGATCGCCTGGGCGAGACGCACCAGATTCCAGCGCGCCACCGCCGGCTGCCAGCCGAAGCGGTAGCGGCGGCCGCCGGCGTCGGTGGTATTCGGCGTCCAGTCCGGGTCATAGGCGTCGATCCAACCATACGGGCCGTAATCGATGGTCAGGCCGAGGATCGACAGATTGTCGGTATTCATCACCCCGTGCACGAAGCCGACCCGCATCCATTCGGCCATCAGCCGCGCGGTGCGCGTGCAGACCTCGGTGAACCAGTCGGCGTACAGCGCTTCACCGCTGCCCTGCAGATGCGGACAATCGCGGCGGATGGCGAAGTCCAGCAACTGCTGCAGCAGTTCGGTTTCGCCGCGCGACGACGGCAGTTCGAAATGACCGAAGCGCAGGAACGACGGCGCAGCCCGGCAGACCACCGCGCCGGGTTCCGCTTTCGGATGGCCGTCGTAGAACATGTCGCGGACCACGTCCTCGCCGGTGGCGACCAGCGACAGCGCGCGCGTGGTCGGCACGCCGAGATGGTGCATCGCCTCGCTGCACAGGAATTCGCGGATCGACGAGCGCAGCACCGCGCGACCGTCGGCGCTGCGCGAATACGGCGTCGGACCCGCGCCCTTGAGCTGAATTTCCCAACGCTGGCCGGCGGCGTTGACGGTTTCGCCCAGACTGATTGCGCGGCCGTCGCCGAGTTGACCGGCCCAGTGACCGAACTGATGGCCGCCGTAGTTGGTCGCGAACGGGTCCATGCCAGGCAACAGAATATTCCCAGCGAAAACTTGTGCGAAGGTGTCCGAAGCGATGTCCGCTTCGCTCAGACCCAGCGTTTCGGCCATCTCGCGCGACACCGCCAACGTGCGGGGCGCGGCGACTGGCGTCGGCGCCATGCGCGACCACAGCGCGCCGCGGACTTCGCGCCGGCGCGGACCGGTGTCGGCATCGCCGGGCATTGCAGCGAGGAATGTGTTGTCGAAAATGAAGTTCATCGGCGCAGGATAGACGTGTCCGACACAGCCTGTCGTGCGAATCGATGATGATCAGACGGATAGAACGCTGGCATACGCCGCCTCAGTGCGCGACACAAAGAGCGCAAGACCGAAGTTGCGCTCGGCATGCATGCGGGCGCGACGGCCCATCTCCGCAAGCCGAGCCGGGTCGGCCAGCATCGCGGTCACGGCCTGCGCGATCGCTTCGCGGTCGCGCACCGGCACGACCCAGCCGTCGACGCCGGGCGCGATATTCTCCGGCAAACCGGCGTAATCGCTGGCCAGTACCGGCTTGCCCATCGCCATCATTTCGCGACAGGCGAAGGAAATGGTTTCGACCGCGTACGACAGCACAAAGCCGACATCGACCGCGGCGATCATCGGCCGCACGTCGTCGAGCATGCCGGCGTGGCGCACGTTATCGCGCAAGCCAAGCGTATCCAATCGCGACAGCTGCGCGGACGACAGCGGCTTGCCGCACAGCAGCACCCGCACTTGGCGCTTCGCATTGTCGTCGAGCGTTGCGATGGCTTCGACCAAGTCCATCCAGCCTTTGTGATCGGCGGTGCCGGCGTTGCTGCCCAGTACCAACCTTGCGCCATCGGCATGATGCGCGCGCTCCAACGCCGCCGTCTGCGCAGACCATGGCTGAAAATGCGCAGTGTCCACACCGTTGTGCACCGTCAGCGTGCGGCAACGTCCATAAGCGCTGTTTTGCAGCATGTTCCGGGTATGGTCGCTCACTCCGATCGCAAGATCGGTGCGACGTGCGCGCGACCAATGCCCGATGCCTGTGATCGGCTTGGAATTGTGCTTGGTCAACACAATGCGCGGTCGCTTCGCGATATCGCGCAGCGCTGCAAGCACCAACCGGTGATCAGCCGAACCGTTGACGTGGACGATGTCGAAAGCATGCCGCTGCAGATAGACGCAGAGCTGTCGGCGCGCGCGCAGCGATGCGGCCAGGTTGCGCAGACCGTTCGGAAACGGCTGTGCGACAGCGTGGATATGTTCCAGCGCTGTCGCTTCGCGATACAGCCGGCTGGTCGAAGGTGCGGCGATGTGGATCTCATGGCGCGCGCGAAGACCGCGCGCCAGCGCCATCAGATAAGTCGTGTGGCCGCCACCGTCGCCATCGTGAAAATTGGTCAGCAGGATGTTCATCGAACGCATGCCTTCAGCGTGCGCGCTTGCGCCCGGCGAGAATACTCAGCGCGCGTTCGACTTTCTTCCAGAAGGGCGACGGGCCGCGCATGCACAGGCGCATATAGCGCTTGGTTTCGGCCCAGTCCGGCGCGGGCTTGGTCTTGTATTCCAGCTTGGCCAGCTCCAGGCACGAATCGTCGATCCCGACGGTGCGGGCGTAGTGGCCGATCAATCCGCGCGAATGCAGGCGATTGAGGAAATTGGAAGTCGGGCTGCGATTCGACCACCAGCCGTTGTTGCCGTGAATGCGATAGCCGACATCGCCGGTGGGCAGAAAGTATTTGCGCGCGCCGAACAGACTGGCGCCGTAGACCAGACAGTTGTCGGCGCAGAGTTTCCAGGTGCGATACAGCTGCTCGGGCAGGTCGAGCGAGCGCTGGGCATAAAGTGTCCGCATCGACAGCGCCGAGGTCGGCGCACCGTACCAGTAGGTCAGCGCCCAGGTGCTGATCGCGGTATAGCCCAGATCGACCGGTTTGTCCGCATAGCCGATCCGGTGCTGCTCGTTGCCGAACAGCACGATGTCGGAAAACACGAAACCCACATCCTTGCGGCTGTCGTAGACCGTACCGATCTTCGCCAGATACTCCGGCGACCAGCGGTCGTCGGCGTCCAGGAAACACAGCACGTCGGCATCGCTCGCGCTCACGCCGCGCTGGAACGCAATCAGCTGGCCGCCGTTCTCTCCGCATAAGAGCGTCACCCGCGCATCGTGGCCGTAGCGTTCGCGCAGATAGTCCTGCGAGCCGTCGGTAGAACCATCGTCGACCACGATGAGCTGCTTCGGCGCGCGGGTCTGCGCCAGCGCGCCGTCGATCGCTTCGGCGATGAAGTCGCGATAGTTGTAGCTGGTGATGACGACCGCGAACGAGGTGTTCACAAGGACGTGCTCATGCGTGTGTTTCATCCAGCGTGCGCCGGAAGTAGGCGATGGTTTCTTTCAGCCCGTCTTCCAGCGCGATCTTCGGTTGCCAGTCGAGTTTGGATTTGGCCAGCGAGATATCGGGCTGGCGCTGGCGCGGATCGTCCGAAGGCAGCGGCCGGAACACCAGCCTGGAGTGCCCGCCCACCAGTGTCAGCACCAGCTCGGCCAATTCGAGCATCGTGAATTCGGACGGATTGCCGATATTGATCGGCCCGGTGAAGCCGGCCTCGGTGTCCATCATCCGCACGAAGGCTTCGATCAGATCGTCGACATAGCAGAAGCTGCGGGTCTGGTTGCCGTCGCCGTAGATGGTGATGTCCTCGCCGCGCAGCGCCTGGACGATGAAATTGCTGACCACGCGGCCGTCGTTGGGGTGCATCCGCGGGCCGTAGGTGTTGAAGATGCGCACGACCTTGATGTCGAGGTCGTGCTGGCGGTGGTAATCGAAAAACAGGGTCTCGGCGCAGCGCTTGCCTTCGTCGTAACAGCTGCGGATACCGATCGGGTTGACCCGGCCCCAGTAACCTTCGGTCTGCGGATGCACTTCCGGATCGCCATAGACCTCGCTGGTCGACGCCTGCAGGATCCGCGCTTTCAGCCGCTTGGCCAGGCCGAGCATGTTGATCGCGCCGTGGACGCTGGTTTTGGTGGTCTGCACCGGGTCGTGCTGGTAATGCACCGGCGATGCCGGGCAGGCCAGATTGAAGATGCGGTCGACTTCGACGTACAGCGGAAAGGTCACGTCGTGACGCATCAGTTCGAAATACGGATGGTCCAGACGATGCGCGATGTTGCGCTTGCTGCCGGTGAAGAAATTGTCCGCGCAGATCACATCGTGACCGTCGTCGAGCAGGCGGTCGCAGAGGTGCGAGCCGAGAAAGCCGGCGCCGCCGGTGACGAGGGTACGAGCCATGCGGACGGGAGCCTTTTGAATGGATGGAGTTGGCGTTTCTGCGTGGAACAGGATGCCACGATCTCCGGCTAACCGCCGGGCGGTATTTTCGGGGATCGGCGGGCGGAACGCGAGCGCCAGGCCAACTTGCCGCTGCAATCGTCGGTCAGCGCTCCGGCGTATCGATCGCGCGGCCCTGCTGCAGCAGCCACAGCATGATTGTCTTCTGGCGCACGTAGTTGGCGCGGACGTAGGCGTAAACCAGACCGTGCCAACCGTCCAGAAACCCCAGCCGGAACACGTAGCCGCGCCAGAACCGCCACGCCGGCGACAGGATCAGCTTGGCCAGCGATGCACGCTTGCCGCGCGAGAATTCGTATTCGGCCATCATCCGCGCGTAGCGCTCGGTCTTGCTCAACTGCTGCATCAGCGAGCGGTACGGGTAATGGATCAGATCGCCGGACAGCGTGCGCACCGCGCCGTCGACGCTCGCGGCTTCGTGGATCTCGCGATCGCCGCGCCAGCCGCCGCGCCGGCGGTCGAACAGCCGCAGCACGCGGTCCGGATAGGCGTTGCCGCGGCGCAGGAATTTTCCGAAGTATTCGCTCAAACGTGCGAAACGATAGCCGTCGGCCTCTGCGAAACCGGCGTCGCGCGCGGCGAGGATCGACGCCTTCAGTTCAGGGCTGACGCGCTCGTCGGCATCCAGGCACAGCACCCGATCGTGCGCGGCCTGATCGACCGCGAACTGTTTCTGGCTGCGGAATCCGTCGAACGTACGCACCATCACCCGCGCGCCAGCCGCTTCGGCGATCCCACGGGTGTCGTCGGTCGATCCGGAGTCCACCACCACAATCTCGTCGCAGAACGCCAGCGAGGCGAGACAGTCGCCGATGCGGTCGCCCTCATTGAAAGTGATAATGCAAGCCGAGATCGGATGTGACGAGGGTGGGGGCGTATTGATGGCGGAGTACCTGTTGTTCGCGACCGAGCGCTATGCGCTGCCCATCCTGCAGCCGTTGGCGGATGCGCTGCAAGCGTCGGGGCATGGCGTACGCGCGTGGCTGGTCGACGGCGCCGCCGGTGGACAGCTGTCCGGGTCGGTTGCAAACATAGGCCTGCGCGAGGCGGTCGCGCTGAGACCTCGCGCGGTTTTTTCGGCGGCCAACTGGGTGCCGACTTTTGTGACCGGCCCGAAAGTCCAGCTGTTCCACGGCTTCAACGTCGAGAAGCGCGAGGACGCACGCGGCCATTTCCGGGTCCGCGGACTGTTCGACCTCTACTGCACCCAGGGCCCGGCCACCACGGCGCCGTTCCGCGAACTGGCGATACGGCATCCGCATTTCGCGGTGGTCGAAACCGGCTGGCCGAAGCTCGATCCGCTGTTCCGCGACGACGGCGGTGCGTCTGCCGCGCTGCGCGCACCGGCGAACGGGCGCCCGACGGTGCTGTTCGCATCGACGTTCACCGAGCGGCTGAGCGCCGCGCCTCTGCTGTTCGAGGCGATTGCCGCGGAAGTCGCACGCGGCGACCGCTATTGGCTGCTGACCCTGCATCCCAAATGCGCGCCCCAGCTGTTCGAGCGCTATCGCAGCCTTGCCGGGCCGAACGCCGCCTTCATCGAAACCGAGCAGCTGATGGCGGCCCAGCGCGCCGCTGACGTGCTGGTAGCGGATACGACGTCGGTGGTCTCGGAATTCGTGGTTCAGCACAAGCCGGCCGTGACCTTCCGCAACCGCGCGCCCAAGCCGCACATGCTCGATTTCGACGATGTCTCGAAGCTGCCGGCCATGCTGGCGCAGGCGTTCGCACCGAGCGCG
>JANOXT010000170.1:0-1765 GCA_031418555.1 Lysobacterales bacterium
GTGCACTCGCTGCAGCCCACGGCTTCGTACAAGGTGATGCCGGCATGCACTTCGTCGGCGGTATAGCCTTCCGACAGCAGCGCATGTTCGGGCAGAGACGCTTCGCGCTTGCATTGGTTGCACAGTCGGCGGGCGAGGCGCTGCGCGATCACCAGGCTGACGGAGGAGGTGATGTTGAAAGGCGCGATACCCATATTCATCAGGCGGGAGATGGTTTGTGGGGCGTCGTTGGTATGCAGGGTGGACAGCACCATATGACCGGTCTGCGCGGCCTTGATGCCGATTTCGGCGGTTTCCAGGTCGCGGATTTCGCCGACCATGATCACGTCCGGATCCTGACGCAGAAAACTGCGCAGGGCGGCGGCGAAGGTCATGCCGCGCTTCTGGTTCTGCTGCACCTGATTGATGCCGGGCAGCCGGATTTCCACCGGGTCTTCGACCGTGGAGATGTTGCGCTCTTCTTCGTTGAGAATGCCCAGCGCGGTGTACAGCGACACTGTCTTGCCGGAGCCGGTCGGGCCGGTGACCAGCACCATGCCGTAGGGTTTTCTGATCGCGTCGAGAAAGAGTTTCTGCTGGTCCGGCTCGTAGCCGAGTTTTTCGATACCAAGCTTGGCCGCGCTGCCGTCGAGGATACGCAGCACGACCTTCTCGCCGAACAGGGTCGGCAGGGTGCTGACGCGGAAGTCGATCTGTCGGGTTTTGGACAGATTGAGCTTGATGCGACCGTCCTGCGGCACGCGCTTTTCGGCGATGTCCAGCTGCGACATGACCTTCAGGCGTGCGGCGATGCGCTGGCTCAGCTTGACCGGTGCCTTGGCGACCTGTTTGAGAATGCCGTCGATGCGCAGACGCACGCGGTAATCGGTTTCGTAAGGCTCGAAGTGGATGTCCGAGGCGCCGCGACGGATCGCGTCCACCAGCACCTTGTTGATGAACTTCACGACCGGAGTGTCGTCATTCTTACTGTCGATGCCGCCATCGCTGCCGGGCTCGTCGTCGCCGCTGGAGACATCGAGATTGTCCAGACCTTCGGAGTCGTCAAGATTTCCCAGCGCATCGTTGGACTCCATCCACAGCTGCATCGTGCGCTTGATGATGTCTTCGTCGACCAGGATCGGTTCTACCAACAGGTTGGTGTGGAACTTGATCTCGTCCAGCGCCGCGGTATTGGTGGGGTCGGCAACGCCCACGAACAGCCGGCCGCCCCGCTTGAACAGCGGCAGCACGTGGTGCTTCTGAAGCAACTCTTCCTTGACCAGCCGGATCGCGCTTTGCGTTGGATCCATGACCGCGGGGTCGAACAGCGGCATGCCGAACTCGATCGAGTTGGCGGCGGCGAGCTGCGACGGCGTGACCAGTTTCAGGTCGCGCAGATAGTTCGCGATTGGTTTGCGTTCGCGCGTTGCGGCGTCCAGCGCCTCGCGTGCGGCGGTCTCGTCCAAGGCGCCATCCAGCACCAGGCGCCGGGCGATGCCGGTGATGCCGATCAAATTCGAAGTGTGAGCAACATTCACTTTTTAGCAGCGCCTCGCCCGCGCGGACCCATGTGGATCATGCACTCCCGACAATAACATCGAAACTGCATGAGGATTGGGGAAATAGTACCGCTTCGGTTCATGCGCCGGGAGAGTCACCGTCATCCACGCTTGCGATCGATAAATCAGAGCGTCCGCAGATCAGTCATGAGCTGCATGACGGGGTCAGGAACAACCGTTCGGACGATAAATGGCAGCGACCGTCGTGCTGCAGCTCCACAACCCCT
>JANOXT010000171.1:0-2365 GCA_031418555.1 Lysobacterales bacterium
CGACTTGCACGGCTACGACAGCAAGCCTGTGCCTATCTGTTGCCACCCAGACGACAACGCGCTTGCCCACGTGAAGTCAAACGGCGACCTCAAAAGTACACCACAAAAAAATGCCAGTCAGCTTAACTGACTGGCATTAGGTCTTGACCCGCCTTACGAACCGCTCTGTAGAGCGGGTCTCGACCTGCCTTACGGGTTACGGATTACGATAGGATACTGACTACCGTGAAAGATGGAGCTTGAAGGATGCGAAGTCTGGGGGTGGGCGCAATGATCGCATTCGCATTTATGGTTTTCAGTGCGGGCAACGCGCACGCTAATGGAGACCAGATGTCTCCACTTCGCAGCCTGCTCCAAGCCCCTGAAAGCGCGGTCGATCTGGCGAAAGCCAAAGTCATGATCGATCGCATGATCGATCCCGCCATTGACGAAGCGGCGACACTCCGTAAGATCGACATGCTGGCATCCCGCATTCGTGCCCGTATTCCCGCAGATGCCAACCGTCGCGCCAAGCTAGAAATCTTGGTGAACTCGTTCACGCAGTCAGGGCCTTGGAACGACTACCGTCCGTTCCGCTACGACCTCGACGACCCATTCGGCAAGAACATCCGCAACAAACTGCTGTCCACCTATCTCGCGACGCGGAAAGGCAATTGCGTATCGATGCCGGTCCTGTTTGTCATCATCAGCCAGAAGGTCGGTCTGGAAGCGACGTTATCGAACGCACCTTCGCACGTATTCGCGCGAGTGAAAACCGATGAAGGAACTTGGTTTAACGTCGAAGCCACCGGTTTCGGCACAAAATCGGACGCAGGCTATCGGACGGAATTCCACATCGCGCCTCGCGCCGTCGAAAGCGGCATCTACCTGCGAACCCTCACCCGTCGGCAATCGCTGGGCGTTGTCATTGAGACCCTCATGGAACATTATGGCAAGACCGGTCAGCAGGAACGCCGGATGGCATTGGCGGACACCCTATTGCGGCTGGACCCCAAGAACGTCGCGGCCATGCTGCATAAGGGCAGCGCCTGCTCCCGGCAGCTCAAAGAGCGGTATATCGGCAAATATCAGTCCCTAGACCAGTTGCCTCAGGCCCAGCGACAGGACTTTGAGATATTGGGTCGCTGCAACTCCGATAGCTTCGCCAAAGCCGAAGCGCTCGGGTGGCGGGAAGAAACACAAGCGGAGAACGCCAGTTATCGGCGTAGCATCGAACAAGTGAAGGCTCGACAAGGAGGAAATCGATGAGGACAGCAAAAGCATTTTGGTTCGCCGCCCTGCTGGTTGCTTTTGGCCTCGCCAGCGGACCCGCTTTCGCCCGATATGTGCAGTCCGATCCTATCGGCCAGAAAGCAGGGCCGGCAACCTACGCATATGTTGCTGACAATCCGATGATCTACATCGATCCATTCGGATTGGAGCAAACGCGCCAGCAGTGCGTGGCGTCCTATACGCTTGGAGGCTCGCTATGCGGCGGTGCAATTGGCTATTTCGGTGGCGGAGCGTTGGGCGCGACCGGAGGCGCTGCCGCAGGCGGACTGGTTTGCAGTCCAACTGGACCCGGGGCATTGGCGTGCGCAGCAGCTGCGGGTACGGGTGGTTCGGTTGCCGGTAGTGAAGCAGGCGGAGCTGCGGGCGCATTCTTGGGTGGTATCGCAGGACACTTTGCCGGTGAAGCGATGTGCCCTAATGATGATGCCGAGAAGAAGAAGCGCCGAGGTTGCGAAATCTTGCGGCAAAGCATTCTGAGCACATGCGCGAGCTTGACTGGTCGCAAGCAGCTGGCATGTTTTGCTGCTGCTGAAGAAAGCTATCGTCAATGTATGGCGCCCACACCATGAACGAATTGGTCATTGCAGAAAGGAAACTACTTTTTTCCCAAAAAGGGGCGGATGACAGGCGGTCGCTTTGTATTCGCATTTTCGCGCCACATCTTGTCGAGGAGGGAACCGTCAATTTTCAAGTTTCGCCAGGGATGGCAAGGTGCGTCGTGGCTTTCGTAGAGATAAATGAGGAAGTAGATTTTTACGGAATGGACTCCGTGCAAGCGCTGGCATTAACCGCAAACCTGGATGAGTATTTGAAACACTTCGATAAAACATACGATTTTTTCTGGCTAACGGGCGAGCCTTATTTCGACGAGTAGGACTTGCCATTTGCTTTGCCTCAACTATCTAGAGAAGCAGCCCAGGGATTTCGTGATTTAGTTAGCGCAGTCGTTAGAATTTCGACAGCCAGCACGCCCGGCTGAATCCGTAGGGATCTGCCAAGGGGATTTTCATGAAGTCATTCCTATTTGGGTTGCTAGGAGCTGCCTTTCTGGTGCTGGCATTTTTATTTGTCAGTTCTCAATACTCTGATTATC
>JANOXT010000172.1:0-1657 GCA_031418555.1 Lysobacterales bacterium
TGAAGCGCAGCCGCACCTTGTCGCCGCGCGCGAACAGTCCCGTCCAGTTGCCCAGCGAGGTGGTGCCGTTGATGAGATAGGTGTAGGTATGCGCGTTGACGTCGGACAGATCGGTCGGCGTCATCCGCATCTCGCCCCACAGCTTCCGGTCTTCGACGGTCGCGCCCAGACCGTCGCGCTTCGCATCGCGTAAAAAATCGCCGACGGTGCGCTTGCCGTAATTGTCATGACCGGGCATTTTCTTCAGTCGGGCGTACAGATCGACCGGCGCCAGATCGGTCCAGTCGCTGAGCAGTACGACATGATCGCGCTGATAGTCGAAGGATTCCGGCTCGGCTGCGTCGATGATGAGCGCGCCGTACAGCCCCGCCTGTTCCTGGAAACCGGAATGGCTGTGATACCAGTACGTGCCCGATTGGCGCAGATGGAAACGGTAGCGATAGGTTTCACCGGGGCCAATACCGTCGAAACTCATGCCGGGCACGCCATCCATGTTCGCCGGCAGCAGGATGCCGTGCCAGTGAATCGAGGCCTGATGGCCGTGGATCGAATGCAGCGACAGCGCATTGCGCACGCGCAGTTCCACCGTGGTGCCTTCGCGCAGCCGCAGCGTCGGCGCCGGCACCGAACCGTTCACCGCCACGCCGGCGCGCGTGCGCCCGGTGAAGTTCACCGGGAGTTCGCCGATCACCAGATCGAAATCGGTGCCGGTAAGCACCGGTGTGGGCGCGGCCAGACCGGATCGCGGCCAGCCGAATGCCGCCGCCACGCTGCCGACGGCGAGGCCCTGCACGAAACGACGGCGCGAGACGCCGCTTGAAGAAGAAAAAGACATCGGAGCACTCCATCGATCTGCACGCACTTGAGCGCACGCAGACCGGATCCATGACGAAAGTTGCGCGCTGTGCGCGCAGCGACGGCGCCCGTGGGGCGCGAGGGTGTCGCTTAGCCGATGGGAGGTCGCACCGGATGCGGTAGTGCAGGCGCCGCGTGCGCATACGATGGTGCGGGCGTGTACGCGATGCCGGCGAGGGCAGGCAGCAGCAGCGCCGCTGGCACCAGCGCCGCCAGACCATGCACGATGCAGGCGCACTGACAGTGATTGCCGCAGTCGCCGCAGCGCTCTTTGTCCGAACCGGATCCGTGCTGCGACAAGCCGCCCTGATCGGCGCTGCGGTGTGCATTTTTGTCGTGTTGCATGCCGCCATGCTGCATGCCGCGATGCGCTTTCGATGCGCCTGCGCCCATGGCTTCATGACACGGCGGTTCGGCAGCAGTCGCCGCCGCCGCAACGGTGCTGTGCGCACAGACCGCATGCACCGAAGCTACCGCCGCGCCGATACCGTTCGCCACCAGGGCGAGGCTCAGCAGGGCGTGCAGCAGGAATGGGGGAAAGCGCATCGCCGAAGTGTACTCCCGGTGTACCCAACTCGCAGCCGCACCGTTCACCTTCGGGCAAACCGCAGCCGCAGCCGCAGCCGCAGCCGTACCCGAGCCCGAGCCCGAGCCCGAGCCCGAGCCGTAGCCCCACAGGCGAGCACCGGGTGCAATACCTCCCTTATCCCCGCACAGCGGGGATAAGGTGGCCGAAGGCCGGATGAGGGGCGCCGTTCACGTGGCACAAATCGCAACCGCAGCTGCGGTTGATTTTTTGCGG
>JANOXT010000173.1:0-10135 GCA_031418555.1 Lysobacterales bacterium
GCAGATGCAGCGAGCCCTCGTCGAGATAACGCTGGTTGAGATCGGTGATTTCCAGTTCACCGCGCGGAGACGGCTTGAGGTCCGCCGCGAAATCGCTGGCGCGGCCGTCGTAGAAATACAGGCCGGTCACCGCGTAGTGCGACTTCGGCTTGACCGGCTTTTCTTCGAGCCCGATCACTTTCCCGGCAGCATCGAATTCGGCCACGCCGTAACGCTCCGGATCGCTCACCCAGTAACCGAAGACGGTCGCGCCGTGCTGCAGCGTATCCGCATCCTTGAGCATGTTGGTCAGCCCGGGACCATGGAAGATGTTGTCGCCCAGCACGAGACAGCTGGGCTGGCCGCCAACAAAATCGCGCCCGATCAGATACGCCTGCGCCAGCCCGTCGGGACTCGGCTGCGCCGCGTACTCGATGCGCATGCCCCACTGCGAACCGTCGCCGAGCAGGGTCTTGAACAGCGCCTGTTCGTGCGGCGTATTGATCACCAGCACTTCGCGGATGCCCGCCAGCATCAGCACGCTGAGCGGGTAATAGATCATCGGTTTGTCGTAGACCGGCAGCAGCTGTTTGCTGACCGCCTGGGTGATCGGGTAGAGCCGCGTGCCCGAACCGCCGGCCAGAATGATGCCTTTGCGCGCGGTCATGCCGCGCCTCCGATGCGTTCGAGACGATAGCTGCCGTCGAGTACGCGATTCACCCACGCCTGCTGGTCCAGATACCAGTCGACGGTGCACGCGATGCCCTGCTCGAAGGTCATCGACGGTGCCCAGCCAAGCTCGCCCTGCAGCTTCGACGCATCAATCGCGTAACGGCGGTCATGCCCGGGACGATCCTTCACGTAGGTGATCAGCGACGCGCGCGCGCGGCCATCGGCCAGCGGACGACGCGCATCCAGCAACGCGCAGATCGTCTTCACCACCACGATATTCTCGCGCTCGGCGTCGCCGCCGACGTTGTAGACCTCACCCACGCGACCGCGTTCCAGCACCGCGCGGATCGCGCTGCAGTGATCGCCCACATACAGCCAGTCGCGCACGTTGCGGCCGTCGCCGTAGACCGGCAGCGACTCGCCAGCCAGCGCCTTGGCGATAATCAGCGGAATGAGTTTTTCCGGAAACTGGTACGGGCCGTAGTTGTTCGAGCAGTTGGTGGTCAACACCGGCAACCCGTAGGTGTGGTGGAAGGCGCGGACCAGATGATCCGACGCGGCCTTCGACGCGGAATACGGCGAGTTGGGCGCGTAGGGCGTGGTCTCGGTGAATTTGCCGGTGTCGCCCAGCGAACCGTAAACCTCGTCGGTGGACACATGCAGAAAGCGGAACGCATCGCGCGGCGTGCCTTCAAGACTTTTACAGTAATCGCGGGTGGATTCGAGCAGGCCCAGCGTACCGACGACATTGGTCTGCACGAATGCGGCCGGGCCGTCGATCGAACGGTCGACGTGGCTCTCGGCGGCGAAGTTGATCACCGCATCGGGGCGGTGCTCCGCAAACAGGTTCACCAGCAGATCGCGATCGCCGATATCGCCCTGCACGAATACGTGCGCCGGATTGCCGGACAGCGCGGTGAGGGTGTCGAGATTCCCGGCGTAGGTCAGCGCATCGAGATTGATCACCCGGACGCCGCTCGCCACGGCCTCCAGCACGAAATTGCCTCCAATGAACCCGGCGCCGCCGGTCACAAGCCATGTCGACACGCGTATGCTCCTGTTAAACAAAGGAATTCAACCATTGTACCCGGATGTCTACTGCCTGATGAAGACACGGTCAGGGCATGCCTAAAGCGGCGGATCCGCTCGAACGACATCCCAGACGCAATGCCCCGCTTTCTTGCGGATCGCTTCCAGGCGCAACAGGTGCGCCGCTTCTTCATCGTCGGTCACGTGCACGCGGGCGCGCGCAGCGGCTTCGACCGCCCTCGTACCGAATGCGACCGCTGCTTTCGGCATGCCGCTCTCGTTGCCGGCCAAAGCGCCGAAACCGATTTCGCTCTGCCCAGAGGTCAACGCCAGATACACGTCGACAAGCAGTTGGGCGTCGAGGAGCGCGCCGTGGAGATGGCGGTGGGCGTTGTCCACGCCGAGTCGCTTGCACAGCGCATCCAGCGAGTTGCGCTGGCCCGGATAGCGCTTGCGCGCCATGTCGAGCGAATCCTCGATGCCGCTGACGCGCTCGCGCAGGCGTCCGTACTGCGGGCCCAGCAGCGACAGCTCATTGTCGAGAAAGCCCACATCGAAAGCCGCGTTGTGGATGATCAGTTCGGCACCGTCCACGAAGTCGAGAAACGCGTCGACTATTCCTGAAAAACGGGGTTTATCGGCCAGGAATTCAAGCGTCAGACCGGTGACTTCCTGCGCGCCGGGCTCGAATTCCCGATCCGGATGGATGTACTGCTGATACGTGCGGCCGGTGGGACGGCGCTCAAGCAATTCGACGCAGCCGATTTCGACGACACGGTTGCCCTTCTTCCATTCAAGACCGGTGGTTTCGGTGTCGAGGACAATCTGTCTCATGCGCGTGCGGCATCCTGCTGTTGTTCTGCTTGTTTGTAGGCGAGCGCCTGATCGCGGGCCAGCGTATCGACGCGCTCGTTGTCGGGATCGCCGGAATGGCCTTTCACCCAGCGCCAGTCGATGGTGTGCCGCAACGTTGCCGCATGCAGGCGTTCCCATAGATCGCGATTCTTCACCGGATCGCCGCCGGCCGTCTTCCAGTGCCGTCGCACCCAGTTCGGCATCCATTCGGTGATGCCCTGACGGACATACTGCGAATCGGTGACCAGGATGACCGCGCAGGCTTCGCTCAGCGTCTCCAGACCGACGATCGCCGCCATCAGCTCCATGCGGTTGTTGGTGGTCAACGTTTCGCCACCGGCAATTTCGCGCTCGCGCTCGTTGTAGCGCAGCAGCGCGGCCCAGCCGCCCGGGCCGGGATTGCCCAGACAGGCGCCATCGGTATGGATTTCCACATGCTTCATGGCGGCCTGCTTTATGGATGCATGCTTGATGGATGCATGCTGCATGGGAGCTTGCTTTATGGGGGCATCGTTCATGGCAACAGACTCAAGCAGCCGGTACTCCGTCGGACAACGCCATCGGCTTGCGTAGGCGCATCGGGGTCATGGGAACAGCGCGCTTCTCGGCGCGCTGCAGGTAGGCCGCACGCAGGCCAGGACCCGACTGCAGACTCGGCGATGCGGTAGGCGACCACTGCGGCCCCACGCCTTGGGCGACGGGCTCAGGGGTCAAGCCGGCATCGGACAACAAACGACGCCAGGTAGAAGGATCGCTGGCGGACTGGCCGCTGCCGTACCAGCGCAGCCGATACGGCGACAGCGGATTCAGCGCCAGCAACCCCAATCGCCCGCCCGGCACCAGCACCCGCGCGCATTCTTCGATCAGCGCAGCAGCGGCTTTGCGGTCGTCGCCCAGCACATGCTGCAAGACGACCGCGCCCAAGGATTCACTGGCCAGCGGCAGAGACGATCGACAGACGATGGGACCGCGCCAGCCGTCGCCCGACAGGATCAGGCGCAGCCCGCGGCCTTCCGGCACGTCGGTGACAAGGGTTGGCGCCAGCCACAGCCAGGGCAATCCCACCACCGCATGGGCCGCCAGCGCATCGGCGACCAGCGTGTGTTCGCTGTCCAGAACAGCCTGCCCGGCCGGCAGCAGAAACCACTGCTTCACGGCGTCGTGCGGGTGTTGATGGGACAATGCGGGCATCTGGCCATTGTACCGACAGGCCCACCGAACGATGCCCATGCGCCTGCACGCCTTGCCCGCCTTCGAAGACAACTACATTTGGATCCTTGCCGGCGACGACGGCCGTGCGCTGGTGGTCGACCCCGGCGATGCAGGGCCCGTATTGGCAGCCGCAGCGGACAGCCTGCAGCGGATCGGGATGCGCCCTGTCGGCATATTGATCACCCATCACCACGATGACCACATCGGCGTACTCGCGCAGCTCCGACAGCGCTGGCCGCATCTATCTATCCATGCGCCTCGCGACGCGCGGATCCAGATCGCCACACACCGCGTGGGCGATGGCGACGCGGTGGTGATCGGCGACTGGCGGTTCGACGTGCTTGAAGTACCCGGCCATACCCGCAGCCACATCGCGTTTCATGGCAACGACATCGATGAAGGTCTGGTGTTCTGCGGCGACACTCTGTTCAGCCTCGGCTGTGGCCGGCTGTTCGAAGGCACAGCAGCGCAGATGCTGGACTCGCTGGACCGTCTTGCAGCGCTGCCCGGCAGCACGCGCGTGTGCTGCACGCATGAGTACACGCTGGGCAACGCCGCGTTCGCACTGACGATCGATCCAGACAACACCGCACTGCACGCACGCGTCGATGAGGTTCGCGCGCTGCGCGCGGCATCGATGCCGAGCCTGCCGACCACGATCGCCCAGGAAGTCTCGACCAATCCGTTTCTGCGCTGCGATGCTGCGGCGGTGCGCGACGCGATCGCCTCCCGCCTCGGCCGCATGCCCGCAGATCGGCTTGAAGTCTTCACCGAACTTCGGCGCTGGAAAGACAGCTTCCGCAGCTGACGGCGTGCGCAACCATACGGCAGCCGATGGTCGGCTGCGCATGGCACACTAGGGTTTCCCAAGAAAACGTGAGACGACCATGGGGTTTCTGCAAGGCAAACGCGCCCTGATCACCGGCATCGCCAGCGAGCGTTCCATCGCCACAGGCATCGCCGAAGCCATGCACCGCGAAGGCGCCGAACTGGCGTTCACCTATCAGAATGAAAAGCTCAAAACGCGCGTGGAAAGTGCGGCTGCCGAATACGGTTCCAGCATCGTGCTGCCGCTGGACGTGTCCGACGACGCTCAGATTGCCGCCTGTTTCGCCGAACTTGGCAAACACTGGGACGGCTTCGATATCCTGATCCACGCTATCGCTTTCGCGCCGCGCGAAGCGATCACCGGCCAGTTCCTCGACGGCCTGACCCGCGAGAATTTCGCGATGGCGCACGATATTTCTGCGTATTCCCTGGCAGCGATGTCCAAAGCGGCGCAGCCGATGATGGCCGGGCGCAAGGGCTCGATCCTCACCCTCACCTATCTCGGCGCGGAGCGCGCATTGGCCGGTTACAACGTCATGGGCGCGGCCAAAGCCAGCCTGGAAGCCACCGTGCGCTACTTGGCCTACAACCTCGGCCCGGAAGGCACCCGCGTCAACGCGATTTCCGCCGGCCCCATCAAAACTCTGGCCGCCGCCGGCATTTCAGGTTTCCGCAAAATCCTCGGCCACGTCGAGCAGAACGCGCCGCTGCGGCGCACGGTCACCATCGACGATGTCGGTAACGTGGCCGCATTCCTGTGTTCGGATCTGGCCGCAGGCGTGACCGGCGAGATCACTTACGTCGATGCGGGCTACAACATCCTGGGCATGACCGGAATCGGCAACGAATAACCGTTGAACGCGCAGCGTTGAAGCTCAGCAAAAAGCCCGGCATCGCCTGATGCCAGTCGATCAAGGCTTGGCAGCATTCGAGTTCCGGCGGGCACCCGCAACTGCGTGAATGTCTGGAAGCGCAGATGGTCAGCAGACGACAACGCTGTTGACTGCGTAAAGTCAAATCGCGTCTTCACAATACCCTGGGGAATGCCAGTCAATTTCAATGACTGGCATTAGCCCACAGCGCGGCCTGTCGCGTGGAACAAGCGATACGATCAGGGACGACGCGCGAGCGCCGCTTCGTCGCGGGCTTTGGGCATCAGATCCTGTTTGCTCACGCCCAGCCACAGCAGCAGCGGGCAGGCCACGAAGATCGAGGACAGCGTGCCGATGATGATGCCAAGGATCTGCGATTCGGCCATGCCGCGCAGCGAGCCGCCGCCGTAGAGATACAGCGCCAGCACGGTCAGGAACGCCACGAACGAGGTGATGACCGTGCGCGACAGCGTCTGGTTGATCGACCGGTTCAGCACCTCGGCCGGCGTCGCGCGCATGCCGCGGAAGTTTTCGCGGACGCGGTCGAAAACCACGATGGTGTCGTTGATCGAGTAGCCCATCACCGACAGCACGCCAGCGAGCACCGTGAGATCGAATTCGTGCCCCGACAATGCGAACCAGCCCGCCACCACCAGCACGTCGTGCAGTGTCGTGATGATGGCCGCCACCGCGAATTTCCATTCGAAACGGAAGGAAATGTAGATCAGGAAACCAAGAATGACGAACAGCACCGCATAGATGCCGTTCTCGGCCAGTTCCCGGCCGACCTGCGGGCTGATTTCCGCGCTGCGCAGCTTCTTCGCCGGGTTACCCGGCTCCGAGGCAACCACGCGAACGCTTTCGGCGATGCTGGCAGTCGGATCGTCGCCGGCTTTTTTCTTGGTTTCGTCGCGCAGACGCACCAGCAGTTCTTTGCCGGTGCCGAAGGTCTGCACCTGGGCGCTGTTGTAGCCGGCGGCATCCAGGCGCTTGCGCACGCCCTCCACGTCCACCGGCTTTTCGTAAGCCAGCTCGATGCCGACGCCGCCGGTGAAGTCCAGCGCGAAGTTGAACCCCTTGGCGAACATGCCGCCGATGCCGACCAGCATGATCAGGGCGGCCACGGCCAGCGAAATCAGGCGCAGGCGCATGAAATCGATGTTGCTGTCGTAAGGGAATACGTTGAAAGGTTTCATGTGTGCGCTCCCTCAGATCGCGACGGACTGCAGCTTGCGACGGCGGCCGTAAATCAGCGTGGCGATGCCGCGCGACACGGACACGGCGGTGTACGCCGAGGTCGCGATACCGAGCATGGTGGTGACGCCGAACCCCTTCAGCGGGCCGGTGCCGAACGCGAACATCGCCAGACCGGCGAGGAACGCAGTGATGTTGGCATCGAGAATGGTGCCTGATGCGCGATCGTAGCCTTCGGAGATCGCCTTTTGCGGCGGCAGTCCCAGTCGCAGTTCCTCGCGTATGCGCTCGTTGATCAGAACGTTGGCGTCCACCGACATGCCCACCGTCAATGCGATGCCGGCCAGACCGGGCAGACTCATCGTCGCCCCGAACACCGACATCAGCGCGAACACCATCAGCAGATTGAGCAGCAGCGCGATGCAGGTGATCACGCCGAACATGCGGTAGTAGAACAGGAAGAACACCAGCGCGAAGATGAAAGAGAAGGCCACGGCCGTCAGGCCGCGTTCGACGTTCTGCTTGCCGAGGCTCGGGCCGACCGTTCGTTCTTCGACGAAATCCATCGGCGCGGCCAGCGCGCCGGCCTTTAGCAGTTTCGACAGGTCTTCGGCTTCCTTGGGCTCCAGACCGGTAGTCTGGAAAGTTTTGCCGAACGGTTCATTGACGTTGGCGACGGAGATGACTTCTTCCTTCACCTGGAAGGTTTTCACTTCCTTGCCATCGACAACGCGCACCTGCGGCACGCGTTCGATATAGACGACCGCCATCGGCTTGTTCACGTTTTCGGTGGTGAACTGCAGCATCCGCTGACCGCCGGCGCTGTTGAGCGTGACCAGCACCGCCGGCAGACCGTTCTGGTCTTTGGAGACGCGGGCATCGACCATGTCTTCGCCGGCAACGATGATCCGCTTGTTGAGCAAGACCGGAATCAATTTGCCGTCGGCGCCGGTCCGGCGGGTGTCGTAAAGCCGCGCGCCGGGCGGCACGTTGCCGCTGTCGCGCGCGTCGATCGCGTTGCCTTCATAGACGCTGCGGTACTCCAGCGTCGCGGTGGCGCCGATTCTGCGTTTGGCTTCGGCGGTGTCCTGCACGCCGGGCAACTGCACCACAATGCGGTCGGCGCCCTGGCGCTGCATCACCGGCTCGGCCACGCCAAGCGAGTTCACCCGGTTGCGCAGCGTGCCGAGATTCTGCTCGACCGCGTTGAGGGTCATCTGCCGCACCATCTCGTCGGACACGCCGATCCGCAGGACGTTGCCCGCCGCGTCGTAGGTGAACGCGTTGGCGGAGGCCAGCGCGCCGGCGTCCACCGCAGTCGCGCTCAGATTTTTCTGGATCAGCGTCTGCGCCTGGGTCAGATCGGTGGCCTGAGTCAGCGTGACGACGATCGCGTTGTCGCCGTCGCGTTCCACCGACTGATAGCCGATGCTCTTGTCGCGCAGCGAACCGCGGATATCCGACAGATACGCTTCGAAGCGCTTCTCGATCGCGGCCTTTTTGTCCACTTCCATCAAAAAGTGCACGCCGCCCTGCAGATCCAGGCCCAGCGACATCGGCTTGGCGCCGATGGCCCCGAGCCAGGACGGCACGTTGGAGGCGAGATTCAGCGCCACCACATAGCTGCCGTTGGCGGCCAGGGATTCGCGCAGCGCATCGTAAGCCTTGGTCTGGCTGTCGGGATCGGTGGCGCGCACCAGCAGATTGTCGCCCTGCTTCTCGACCGATTTGGGCTTCACGCCCGCTTGGGTCAAGGTCTGCGACACGCGCTGTTTCAGCGCGTCGTCGATCTTGGCGCCGCGGTTGGCGGTGATCTGCACGGAAGGATCCTGCGGAAAGACGTTGGGCAGCGCATACAGCGCGCTGAGCAGCATCACGACCAGGATAACGGCATATTTCCAGCGGGGATATTCGAGCATGACGAGCACCGCGTCCGGTCATCCGACCGGCCGCATTCGAGGTGGATCGGAAAAATCAGCGGAAAATCATTGCGACGGCAGTCATCACAGCGACTTGAGCGTGCCTTTGGGCAGCACGTGGCCGATGGCGCCCCGCTGCACGCGCAGGGTCACGCTGTCGGACACTTCGAGGCTGATAAAACTGTCGCCGATCTCGCGCACGGTCCCGGCGATACCGCTGCTGGTGATGACTTCATCGCCTTTGGACAGCTTGTCGAGCATCGCGCGGTGTTCCTTGGTGCGCTTCATCTGCGGGCGGATCATGATGAAATACATCACCGCCAGCAGCAGCAGGGGAAACAGCAGCGTCGACAACAGACCGCTTGCACCGGGGGCAGCAGGGGTGGCGGCTTGGGCATATGCGGGGGAGATCAGGAGGTCGAGCAGGTTCATCGCGGGTCCGTGGCGCAAAATAGCGGGGGATTATGCCACGCGGGCCGGCCGACGGGCTTTCGACCCGACCCCCGACCCGCCCGACCCCTTTCAGGACCGGGCTGGCGACGGAAAGTTCAGCCCCCGTCGATGAGCGCCACGGCGCGTTTCGCGTGGAAAGCGGTCCGGAACTGGACAAACAGGCCGGCCTCGATCGCCGCGCGGATATCGGCCATCAGCCGCTGGTAATACCAGAGGTTGTGCAAGGTGCCGAGTATCGGCGCCAGCATCTCGTTGCAGCGGTCGAGGTGGCGCAGATACGACCGGCTGTAGCCGTTGCTGCAGGCGTAGCAGCCGCAGCCCTCTTCGATCGGGCGCAGATCGCGCTCGTATCGGCTGTTGCGGATGCGTACGGTGCCGAAGCTCGTGAAATAGTGGCCATTGCGGGCATTGCGGGTCGGCATTACGCAGTCGAAAATATCGATGCCGCGCGCCACCGACTCCACCAAGTCCTCAGGCCGCCCCACGCCCATGAGATAGCGCGGCCGGTCGGTCGGCAGCTGCGGGCAGCTGTGTTCCAGCATGGCGTTGCGCTCAGCCTCCGGTTCGCCCACCGCCAAGCCACCGACGGCGTAACCGTCGAAGCCGATCTGCTTCAGTCCGTCGACCGAGCGGGTGCGCAGGTCGTGATGCACGCCGCCCTGCACGATCCCGAACAGCGCCGCGTCGTTGCCGTCATGGGCCTTGCGCGAGCGCTCGGCCCAGCGCAGCGACAGCTCCATCGATGTGCGCGCCACCTCCTCTGTCGCCGGGTAGGGTGTGCACTCGTCGAAAATCATCACGATGTCCGAATCCAGCACTTTCTGGATATGCATGCTCTCCTCGGGGCCGAGAAAGACCTTGCGCCCGTCGGTAGGCGCGGCGAAAGTGACGCCGGCCTCGGTGATCTTGCGTTTGTGCGCCAGCGAGAACACCTGGAAGCCGCCGGAATCGGTGAGGATCGGCCCGTCCCAACGCGTGAAGCCGTGCAGGCCGCCGTGATCGGCGATCACGTCCAGACCCGGACGCAGATACAGATGAAAGGTATTGCCCAGAATGATCTCGGCACCGAGCGCGCGGATCTGCTCGGGCAGGACACCCTTGACCGAACCGTAGGTGCCCACC
>JANOXT010000174.1:0-4455 GCA_031418555.1 Lysobacterales bacterium
GCCGGTGTATCTGCACCGGCAGCCGGTCGACTTCAGGAAGTCGATCAACGGGCTGTCGGCGCTGGTCGAGCAGGCGATGGGGCTGTCGCCGTTTACGCCGGCGCTGTTCGTGTTTTGCTGTCGGCGTCGCGACAAGGTTAAAGTGCTGTACTGGGACAGGACTGGATTTTGCCTGTGGTACAAGCGGCTGGAGCAGGATCGCTTCAAGTGGCCGCGGCAGCATGCCGATGCGGTGGTGCAGATTACCGACGAGCAATTCGATTGGTTGCTGCGTGGTCTGGACATTCTGAGTGAAATTGGGGTCAGGTTGAATTGAATCGCACTTGGTCCTGTAAACACTCACCATCCATACGATAGCGATTGCTTTTCAAACGCTACCGGCGGAGACATCCCACGATTGCTGTCGAACCTGCATGCCCGGTTGTACAGCATCTCAGCATAATCAAACACATCCGCTCACCTTGATTCATAGTTTTCATCCACGCTGAAACGGCGATGATCTATCCTACGGGTGCCTGTATTATCTTCGTCACTGGGCCACACGCGGCCTGCATCGAAGGGGCTGGGCATGCGTCACGTCACGGGTTTGATCGCAATCGCGGCCTGCATTGCATTCAGTGCGCCGGCATTCGCCGGTTCGAATCGTTTTCAGCATGGCGTTGGCGACAGTCGCGAGCATGCGCGCCAGCATCACGAAGACTCACGGCTGTCTTCAGGTCTGGAGCGCGATCCTTTCGCGGCGGTCTATCTGGTGATGTCGCGGAAGAGTTACGACGGCATGCGCGATCTTGTGAAAAGCGGCGCGATGCGCCAGGCGGTGGCCAAAGCCGACAGTACCGGTACGCTGCTGGTGGTGACGCAGATACGGGCATTCGACTTGAGCCGTATTTCGCAGCGCATCCATACGCGCGAAGGGCGCTGCGGCGGTTACTTCGCGTTCGCCAGCCGCGCGGAAGCGGATGCGTTCGTGCGCTCGGACCGCGCGCTGCAGGCGATGAAGAGCCTTGCTCAGCGCGTGGATTACAGTATCGATAACCAGACCACCGTGAATCCGTGGCTGTCGCAGGTGCAGCACACCAACATCTACAGCACCATCGGGACGCTGTCCGCCTACCAGAACCGCTACTACGCCAGCGCAGACGGTAAGGCTGCCGCGGAATGGATCCGCACCACGTGGCAGGGGCTTGCCGCCGGACGCGCCGATGTGAGCAGCGAACTGTTCGCGTGCAGCACGTGTTCGACGCAGCCGTCGGTGATACTGACCATTCGCGGCAATGAGATGCCCAGCGAGATCGTGGTGCTCGGCGCGCATCTGGATTCGATCAACGGCAGTGCGCAGGGCAACCTGGCGCAGCGCGCGCCGGGCGCCGATGACGATGCATCCGGAATCGCGACCTTGACCGAAGTGCTGCGCATCGCGATGGCCAACGGCTGGAAGCCGAAGCGCACCGTGAAGTTCATGGGCTATGCGGCTGAAGAAGTGGGTTTACGCGGCTCCAATGCGATCGCCCAGGCGCACAAAGCCGCCGGCGCGAACGTGGTCGCGGTGCTGCAGCTGGACATGACCAACTACAAGGCATCGACGACTGTGGATATGCGCCTGGTGACGGATTATTCCAATGCGGCGCTGAAGACATTCCTTGAGAATCTCTTCGACACCTACCTCGCGCCGCGCGGCATGGTTCGCGGCACCGATACCTGTGGATACGCCTGTTCGGATCACGCCACGTGGACCAGTGCAGGGTATCCGGCCGCGTTCTTCTTCGAAGCAGGGACGGGCATGCCCGGCGGCGACTTTCCGCTCATCCATACCGCCAACGACACGTTGGCCAATATGTCGGATTCTGCGCAGAACAGCGCCAAGTTTGCGCAGTTGGGGCTGGCGTTTCTCGGTGAAGCGGCTAAAAGCACCAGCAGCCAGGCGATGCCTGCCGCGAAAAATGCGCGCGATGCATTCTGATCTTCGCAGACATGCTTTGATTTGATATGCCCTGGCTGATGCCGGATGGGGCATCGATGTGTCTGCGCATAGAGATGTTGTCCCGCACAAAAACGGCTGCATCGCGCGGGCCGTATGATGCGGAGGGCGTTTGGCGGCGCCGAGCCGTCCAATGAAATCAGTTGTTTGCGGCGATGCGAATCAAACCGGCGCCTGCGCATTGAAAGTCAGTTGACGCGCTGTGCGATGAGCCGATACGTTCAGTGCGTTCGGCAAGCTTCCGGTCTGTCGGTCAAAGCGCAGTGGCGGCGGGCGCGCACCTTCAGACGTTTGATCGGTGACGCGATGGGTCTGTCGTCGGATGCATCATGCAGTTGTGATTTTTGAAGGAGAGTTTCAATGAGATCAGCGATTTTCCCAGCGACGGCGAAGATAGCAGCGTTGCTGCTGTTGCTGCCGTGCGCGGTAATGGCAGCACCTCCGAAGGCAAGCAAGCCGGTCAATCCGACCCGGCCGCTCATCGGCAACCCGGTAACGCCCTACAGCGTCAATGTCGACTTGCGCAATCTTCCCAAAGCAGCCCCTTGGAGCCCAGGCATGGGCATCCGCGAAGCGCATCGCCGGCAATACACGCCAATCGGCAGTACGCTGCCTCACGCAGCGGCGTCGAAGGCCACCGCCAGCGACCGGCTCGGTGAGCTGCAGCAGATTTTCGACGACAAGATGCCGCCGCGCCTGCGCGCCAAAGCCAGCGAAAGCCGGGTCAATATCAATAATCCCAACACCGGTGTGAGCCCTGGCGACCCGGTGGTGGAAGTGGGCGCAAATCATGTGATCTACGCGGTCAACGGCACTTCGACCACGTTCAAGGTTTACAGCAAGACCGGAACACTGCTGGCCGGGCCGACCGCGTTCGGTTCACTGGCGCCTGCGGGCACCGCCTGCGCCGTCGATGGCGGCGATCCGATCGTGCTCTACGATCGTCAAGCCGCGCGCTGGTTCATGCTGGTGCTGGATACTTCGAACATCTGCACTTACGTTTCGAAAACCTCCGATCCGGTCACCGGCGGCTGGTGGGCATATAACTATGCAACACCGTCGCTGCCCGATTACCCGCACTGCGGTATCTGGAACGATGCCTACGTCTGCGGCGACAACGAAGGCGGTGCGCAGCAGAGCATTTATGCGTTCGATCGCGCGAACATGCTCAACGGCGCCACCGCGCGTCCGGCGCAGCGCTTCGCCAGCATTCCGAAGCTTGCCGGTTATGGTTTCCAGATCGTCACTCCGGCGACGTTCTACGGCAGCACCGCCGCGCCGGCGGGTCGTAAGCAGATCCTCGCCCGTCACAACGATGACGAAGCGCATGCCGGTGCCGCTGCGAACGGCACCCAGGACTTCCTTGATCTTTACGAAATCAATATCGACTGGACCACGCCGGCGAACAGCGGCATCACCACGCTGCCGCGGATTCCGATCACCGAGTTCAACAGCTGGTTCACCAACTACTCGACGTTCGCGACGGTGCCGCAGCCGGGCTCGACCTCCAAGCTCGATCCGATCCGCGAGGTCTTGCTCAACCAGCTCAGCTATCGCAACTTCGGTACCCATGAATCGATCACCGGTACGTTCGCGACCAATCAGAATACCGGTCGTACCCGCAAGACTCCGGTCGATGCCGGGGTGCGCTGGTTCGAGCTGCGCAAGGTCGGGGCCGGCAACTGGGCCTTGTATCAGGAAGGCACCTTCAGCCCGGGCGACACCAACACCCATCATCTGATGGCGTCGATCGCCATGGACAAGTTCGGCAACATGGGCATGGGTTACAACGTCACCAAGACCAGCACGCCAACCGTGTTCGCTTCGCTGCGCTACACCGGCCGCACCGCTTCGGACCCGCTGGGCGTGATGTCGGTGGCGGAAACCACCGTTGCCGCCGGTGCCGCCGTTGAAACCTCGGGCCGCTGGGGCGACTATTATCAGGTCACAGTGGACCCGGTGGACGACTGCACTTTCTGGATGGTCGGCATGTACCGGCCAAGCGGCAGCTGGCAGACCCGCATCCAGGATTTCAAATTTCCGGGCTGCTGATCTTTCGCGTTGATGACGATCAAACAAAACCCCGACTTCGGTCGGGGTTTTGTGTGTAATACCCGTAGTTGCGGATGGAATCGTGATCGGGATCGAAGCGCTGTCGTGTCAGCTTGCCGCTTCGAAACGATTCGCATCGACGTTTTTGCGCACTTTCAGCGGGTCCCAGATGCGCCCGTTCATTGCGATGTACACGCCAGCCGGCAGCGACTGCACTGCGCCCACCGCGGTGCCGACGTTGAACTCGGCGTCGGAGCCGCGAAAGCGCGCGGGATTCAGCGCGCCGGTCAATACGATGGTTTTGTCGGCAATGGTGCTCAGCACTTTCGCGGTGTCGACCATGGTGTCGGTGCCGTGCGTGACCAGCACGTGCTTCGCCGGCTGCGCGACGATCGCCGCGCGCACCAGTTCGCGGTCGGCGTCGG
>JANOXT010000175.1:0-1576 GCA_031418555.1 Lysobacterales bacterium
GATATTTTCGCCGTGCCACAGGTCCTGACGCTGTTCGGCGTGCAGGAAGCGCGCTTCGACCATGCGGTCGATCATGGCCATCAGCGGCGCGTAGAAGCCGTCGACGTCGAGAAATGCGCAGGGTTTCTTGCCCAGGCCCAGCTGGCGCCAGGTCAGCATTTCGAACATCTCGTCGAGGGTGCCGAAACCGCCGGGCAGGGCGACGAAGGCATCGGCCAGATCGAACATCCGCGCCTTGCGCTCGTGCATGTTGGCGACTACTTCGAGCCGGGTCACGCCCTTGTGCGCGACTTCCCACTGCACCAGCTGCTCGGGGATCACGCCGATCACATCGCCGCCGTTCGCCAGCACCGCATCGGCGACGATGCCCATCAGCCCGACGTTGCCGCCGCCGTACACCAGCTGCAGGCCTTCGGTGGCGATACGCGCGCCAAGCGCATGCGCGCGTTCGGCATAGACGGGTTTGTTGCCGGCATTGGAGCCGCAGTAAACACAGATTGATTTCATAGGGTGCTGTGGAAGTCCGGAGATCTCTGCTTTCGGAAAAAATGTTTACGATGCGTCTACAGCGCGGGTAAGCAGCCATTGCACGATCGACACGCCGGCGAACCCGGCCGCCGATGCCAAGACGAACGACAGCGTGACGTTGACGCCGCCGCGCAGGGCCACTGCCAATACGACGAAGAACGGCAGGCTGCCCAGCACGAACCAGAAGATGTTCATCGCGAGGTCCGCGATCTGGCGCGGATCTCGGGTGTCGAAATACAGCCAGCCCAGCACCAGCAACGAGGTCAGCGGCAGCGATGCGATCAGCGCGCCTGCAAGGCCGGGACGGCGCGACACCACAGAAGCCGCCAGCACCAGGACAAGGGTAATGGCGGTTTTAAGCAGGAATTGGGCGTTCATGCTCGCGGAATGCTGTTCACGCACATCCGTATGCAGTGCAGACTGACGACATTCAGCCGTCAATTCGCTTTGTGGATCGCGCGCTTGTGAACCGCCATCGCGGCGTCGTGTACGGCTTCGGACATGCTGGGATGCGCGTGGCAGATGCGGGCGAGATCATCGGCGGAGCCGCTGAACTCCATGGTCAGCACGCCTTCGTGCACCAGCTCGGAGACATTGGCGCCGACCAGATGCATGCCCAGCACGCGGTCGGTCTCGGCGTGCGCCAGCACTTTCACGAAGCCGGCCGGTTCGCCCATCGCCACCGCGCGGCCGACGGCCGCGAACGGGACACTGCCGGCCTTGTACGGGATGCCTTCGGCCTTGAGCTGTTCTTCTGTCTTGCCGACCCAGGCGATTTCCGGCTCGGTGTAGATCACCCACGGAATGGTGTCCAGATTGACGTGACCGGGCAGGCCGGCGATGAGTTCGGCCACCGCGATGCCTTCCTCGAAACCCTTGTGCGCCAGCATCGGGCCGCGCACGCAGTCGCCAATCGCCCACACGCCGTCGACGCCGGTGTGACAGTGTTCGTCGACCACACTGCGGCCGCGCTCATCGAGCTGCACGCCGGTGCCGTCGGCCAGCAGGCCCTTGCTGGCGGCTTTGCGGCCCACCGCGATCAGCAGCT
>JANOXT010000176.1:0-8761 GCA_031418555.1 Lysobacterales bacterium
AGCGCAGCGTCGAACTGCGCGGACCAGACCATGGTCCGGCCCATGCGTAGATTGCGTGCGAGCGCCCCGGTGAGCGCGCCGTCGCTGGCGCGGGCCTGCTGGCGTTGCGTCAGCAGCGTGTTCACCGCGTCTTTCAGTTCGGTCTCGCTGATGCCCTGTTCGATGAACCGCTTCAGCTCTTCGCGCATCGCAACGATCAGGCGTTCCGCGTTCTGCGGCGCCACCAGCGCGCGGACCGAGAAACTGCCCGCATCGTCGCGACCTTCCGGGCTGCTGTCGGCGCTGATATCGCTGCCCACGCCGTAGGTCAAACCGTCTTTCTGACGCAGACGGTCGGCAAGCCGCGCCTTCACCGGGTCGCCGCCGAAAACCGTATTCGCCAACATCAGGGCCGGATAGTCCGGATCGTTGTCGTTGAGCGAGAGGTTGCTGCGCGCGACGACGATGGCACTGGTTTTGTCGGGTGTCTCGATGCGCGTGTTATCCGCCGCGACCTCGGCGTAGCGCGTATGGATGATCGCGTAGGGCTTCGCAGTGCGCCATTCGCCGAACAGTGCGCGCAGCTGCGCTTTCACGGCGACCGGATCGAAATCGCCGACGATCACGATTTCGCCTTCGTCGCTGCCGTAGTAATCGCGATGGAATGCGACCAGATCTTCGCGTTTCAGTGCGCGCACCTCGGCAAGCGAGGCATCGATCGATTTGAACGCCAGCGGGTGGTCCTTCGGCCACGGGTCGAAATGCGCGTCCATCGCCAGCCCGGCGAGGGTCGCAGGCTCCTTGCGCGCCGCTTCCAACCCGGTGATCGACTGCAGCCTGAGCTGTTCGAATTCCGATTCCGGGTAGTTCGGGCTGCGCAGCAGCTCCGCCGCCAGCGCCAATGCTTCGACCAGATGCTCGCGTCGGCTGTTCAGGCCGATGTTTGCGCTCTGCAGGCCGCCGCTGACGCCGCCGCTGGTTTTCAGGGCTTCGAAACGCTGCGCGATCTGTTCGCGGGTCATCGTGCCGCTGCCGCTCATCAGCAGCGAGCCGGCGAAATCCGCAGCCTGGCTCGGACTGCGTTTGAGCGAATCGACGTCGCCGAAGCGGAAGTTCGCGGAGAAGATCACGGTGTCGCCGCGGGTATCCTTCGGCAGCAGCGAGACTTTGAGCTTGTCGCCGATGGTGAAGGTCTCGGTGCGCGCGTCGATGTTCGCCGGGGTCGGATCGAAGGCTTCGCCCGAGGCGACGGCCGCTTTGCCGACATAGCCCTTGAGGACGTCGGCTGCGCTGGGCGCGGCGGCGATCTCGACCCGGTCGGTGTCGTCGGTGGGGACGAAGCGGCCGATGGTGCGGTTGCTCGTCTTGAAATAGGCGCGCGCGACGCGGTTGACGTCCTCGGCCGTGACCTGGGCGATGCGGTCGCGCTGCAGGAAATACAGGCGCCAATCGCCGGCAGCGACCGACTCGGTCAGCGCGATCGCGATCGCATTGACGTTGGTCAGGCTCTGTTCGTAAGCATTGGCGAAGCGCTGCTTGGCCTGGTTCACTTCTTCCGCGGTGATCGGTTGCGCCGCCAGCGTTTCGATCTGACGCAGCAGTTCGGCCTGGGTCTTGGCGGTGTCGGCGTCTTTCGCGGTCACCAGGATCGCGCTGGCCAGGCTGTTTTCGCGCAAGCCGTCCTGGCCGGTGCCGGCGAACACCGCAAGCTTGGTCTCGACCAACGCCTTGTGCAGGCGTCCGCTGGGGGTATCGCCGAGGATGTTCATCAACACCGTCAGTGCGGCGCTGTCGGCATGGGTGGCGCCGGGAACGTGATAACCGGCGAACAGGATATTCACGTCGCCGCGGCGGCGCAGGACGACTTCGCGTTCGCCGTCCTGCGCGGGCTCGACGGTGTAGAACGTCGGCGTCGGCGCTGCGGGCCGTTTGATCGGCGCGAAATAGCGCTGCACGCGCGCGAGCGTCGATGCCGGATCGATGCGGCCTGCGATCACCAGGGTGGCGTTGTCCGGTCGGTACCAGGTCCGGTAGAACGCCTGCAGGCGTTCGATCGGCACGTTTTCCACGTCCGAACGTGCACCCACGGTGGTGTTGCCGTAGTTGTGCCAGAGATACGCGGTGGAGCGCAGGCGCTGGTTGAGCACGATGCCCGGACTGTTTTCGTTCTTCTCCATTTCGTTGCGGACCACGGTCATCTCGCTGTCCAGATCCTTCTTCGCGATGAAAGCTTGGGTCATGCGGTCGGCTTCCAGGCCGAGCAGCCAGTCGAGGGTGTCGTCGTTGGCCGGAAACGAACCGAAGTAATTGGTGCGATCGAGCGACGTGGCCGCGTTTTTCTCGATGCCGCGCTGTTTCAACTCCGCAGGAATATCCGCGTGCTTCGGCGTGCCTTTGAACATCAGATGTTCCAGCAGATGGGCCATGCCGGTCTCGCCGTAGTTCTCGTGCACCGAGCCCACGCCGTAGGCGATGTTGACGGTGACCGTGGGTTTGCTGGCATCGGGAAACAGCAGTACGCGCAGGCCGTTGCCCAGCGTGTATTCGCAGATGCCTTCCACACAGGGCCCGGCGGTCATGCCTTTGGGCAAAGCCATCGCATCGGCGGCGAAAGCCATGGGCGCGGGCAGCATGGGCGCAAACAGTGCGAGCGCGCAGGCCAGCGCGAGCGAGCGAGGTGCGGCAGTACGGAATAGAGGCATCGGAAATTTCCTGGGGATGCGGATCGGCGACAATGGGCATCGATTCTTGCAGAAGCCGCGCGCGAAGCGATGACCCATAAGTCCCGTCCGGAATGCTTCGATGCGCCCGCTGCGCCCGCACAGATCGCGGTGCTGTACTGCGATGAGGCACTGGCCGTGGTCGACAAACCCGCCGGGCTCATGGCGCACGACAGCGCGCTGGCGCGCGGCGAGACCGATTTCATGGCCGACCGCCTGCGCGAACAGTTCGGCCGGCAGATTTTTCTGGTCCATCGTCTGGATCGCGCCACCAGCGGCTGCCTGCTGCTGGCGTTCGATCGCGAGAGCGCGTCGGCGCTGGGCAAGTCGCTGATGGCGGGCGGATTCGAAAAGGACTACCTCGCGATGTGTCGCGGCTGGCCTGAAGAAGACGCGTTCGTGGTCGACCATCCTCTCGACGGTGGGCCGGGCAAGCCGCAGAAAAAACCTGCGATCACCCACTTCCAACGGTTGGCGGCCTGCGAATTGGCGCTGCCCTCCGCGGGCTTCGAGACTTCACGCTACGCGCTGCTGCGCGCGCAGCCGCAGACCGGGCGTTTCCGGCAGATCCGGCGGCATCTGAAACATCTGTCGCATCATCTGATCGGCGACACCAGCCACGGCGACGGCCGCCACAACCGTGCGTTCCGGATGATGGGCATCCATCGCATGCTGCTGCACGCCGAGCGGCTGCGCTTCGACCATCCGCGCACCGGCGTACGCGTCGAAGCGGTGGCGCCGGTGGATACGGAATTCGCGAAGGCGCTGGCGCTGTTCGGGGAGAGTCCCTCATATTGAATCTCTTCGGGTCATATTCCCCGCCGCTTGCGGCGTCAGCTTTTGGCTCTTGCTGTTCGATACCCCGTAGCTTGCTGCGGGGTTGTTCATTCAGGATGTTCCCGCACGATGTTGCTCTGGTCTGTGCTGTTTTTTTGGCGCTCACTGCGTTGGCACTTCATGGTGAGCAGGTAGGGCCTGGGATCTTTTTCGCGCTGGCGCGCGAGTTACTTTCTTTGGCGCAAAGAAAGTAACCAAAGAAAACACTTCAAGTCCAATTCTAAACTGCCGTCTGAGGCGAAGCCGGGATTTTTCGATGAGACATCCATGTCTCATCGAAAAACGGCGCACGTCCTGTGCGCCGCTCTCCGGGTCTACGATCTCGATCCGGCAGCGCGGCGGTCTGAATATTGAGGGGACGATATGGTTTCCACGTGTTCTGGCAACTGGCGTGCGATTATTCGGTATTTTGGAACCACTTGAGGAGGAGCAGCCCGGCAAATAGCTGACTGAACCATCGTTCGTACATCGTTAGAGGCCATCGTCCCGACGGAATTGCAGACATGGAGCACTACCGCTTGGTAGGAGACCCAAAGGGCGATGCACAGGATGTGCATCGTTTTTCGATGAGACATGGATGTTTCATCGAAAAATCCCGGCTTCGCCTCAGGCGACAGGTTTGAATTGGACTTGAAATGTTTTCTTTGGTTACTTTCTTTGCGCCAAAGAAAGTGACTCGCGCGCCAGCGCGAAAAAGATCCCAGGCCTTACCCGAACACCATCGAAAAGACCCGCAACTCCTCAGCGCTCGCGACGGAACGGCGAATACTGTTTGAAGACGTAGCCCCAAGGGATGATCAGGACAACCACGAACACCGGGAAAAACACGTTGGCGATGCCTTCTGCCGATGAGCCCGCCAGCGAGCCTGCCGACCACAGCGGATAGGCCACCAGCAGCAGCCACAGCGATTTGTAAAACAGTTCCAGCAACAGGATCGGCGGCATTTTCAGCGGGTGCAGAATGCCGATGCCGGCGACCGCCGAGAACCCCGTCCACACGCACCATGTCACCGCTTTGTTCGGGTCCCATGGCCCCTGATGAGTCAAAATTTCGGTCCAGGTCGTCTGCCCCAGCATGAAGAACATCAGCGCATACAGTATCCGCAGCAGATAGATGTTGATCCTGCGCACGCCTTCATAACGGTCTGGATCGCGTTTGAAGAGCGTCTTGATGCCGAACGTCATGGCGCTGTCTCCTGATGACCGGTGCATCATGAGGGCAGCGTAAGTATCGGCAGCCTGCAGTTGGTCTCCCAACGGATGGCATATGCGATCCGGCGGTGCGGGCGTGAGTCTGGGCTTTCAAAGCGTTCGTAAGGTGCGGCCTGGGTATGCGATGGGCCGCGACACTTCGAACAGGCTGTCAATCCGCGTCTTTTCCAGCGCTCTCCAGCTGGGTTTCCATGGACTTGCGCATGTCTTCGATCATGGTCTGCATGATCGGCTGCATCTCTTGCATCGACAGCTGCATCGCCTGCGGCATCTTGCGCATCAGGGTGCGGCCCATGTCGCTGCCGTAGAACGCGGTCATCGCCTCGATCTCCTCGGCGGTGAACAGCGTTGTGTAGACCTTGCGATAGATCGGAGCGACCTTCTCCCACGACAGCGCCTTGCGCGTCGATGCCCGCTGCCGTGCAGTCACGTCGCGCAGCGAATCGCGCTGCTGCTGCGTGGCATCTTCGCCCAGCATCTGCTGGCCCATGCTGTCGCTCATGGCGTCCATCTGCACGAACATCTCGTCCAGCATGCGCCGCATGTCCATCGTATCGATCAGCCTGTCGACCTGCGCTTCGGTCGGCGGCGTCCCCTGTGCGGGCGAGGCGGCGAAGGTGCACGCTGCGAATGTGCAGGAAGCGAATGCAGTGATCGCAAGCGCGGTGCCGAGCAGGATTCTTCGGAGACAGGTCATCGTCATTGCTCAGCGGCGGATCGCGTTTTGGCGCAGGCTGTTGTCGAAGCCCTGCTTCAGGTCTTTCAGCAGCGGCAGCAGCAGATCTTCCGCGCTCTGCATGGCGCCCTGCACTTCGCGCGTCGCGCCCAGCAGTTGGTTTTCCATCTGGCCGTTGTCGCCGTAGGGCGAGCGATAGCGCTGAGTTTCGTCGTAAGGGTTGCTGCGGCCATAGTCCGCGCTGTACAGGCTGCGCGTCAGCGGGGCGAGCTCGTTCCAGTGTTCGCGAACCATCGATTCCACTTCATTCCGGTAACGCACGGCGTTGCCGGTGTCGCTTTGGCGCGTGCCGCTGCCGGCGGTGCCGCTGAGTTGGCCGCGCACTTGATCGAGCAATGTCTCGGCATCCCCGATCGACTGTTTGCGCTGCTGGGCGGCCTGCGAGAAATTGCCGATGTCGACGGACGGCGACGGCGCGCTTGCGGCCGGCATCGAATAGCCTCCGACGAACGCGGGATCGTTACCGCCACCCACAGCAGCAGGATCCTGTGCATGGGCTTGTGTCGCCAGACAGGACATCATCGCCAGAGCTGCGACCAGCGCGGTCGGGCGACAGGCGTGCCGGGCCATGGTTGTCATTTTGATCGTGGTCGAGGTCATCGGTGATCCTCCATCGTGGACCCGGATCATCGGTCAGCCGCCGGACCGGGTCAAATGCCGTCGGTCCGGCCGCCGCTGCGTCCCGCGACGGTCACGCCCTGCCGCTACAATCCGCCAAGGAGGGCACGGTGAACGATGACATCACGATCCCCGAATCGGAACTGGTCGAGCGCTTCGTGCGCGCTTCCGGGCCGGGCGGGCAGAACGTCAACAAGGTGGCGACCGCGGTTGAACTGCGGTTCGACGTGGCGCGCTCGGCGATATTGCCGGAGGCGGTCCGCGAGCGCCTGCTTGCGCGCCGCGACCGGCGGGTGACGCTGGACGGCGTGCTGGTGATCAGCGCCCAGCGCTTCCGCACCCAGGAGCGCAACCGCGAGGACGCCCGCGCGCGTCTGGCCGTATTCGTGGCCGCCGGGCTGCAAGCACCGGTGCCGCGGGTACCTACCAAACCGTCCCGGGCCGTCAAGAAGCGCCGGCTGGACGATAAGCGCCAGCGCGCCGGGGTCAAGAAAACGCGCACGACCAAGGATTGGGACTGAGATGCAACAGGACAACATGCCCCAGGACAACGTGCCCCCGGACGATATGCCCCCCGACGACATGATCCCCGACGACATGACCCAAGACGACATGACCCCCGGTCGTATGCCCGAAAACAACAGGCCTCGAAACGACCGTGTGTTGACCCTGCCGCCGCAGGTGCCGCGCACGACGCGTGGCGGTTTTACCCGCTGGGTCGCGCTGACGATCCTGCGGCTGGGGGGCTGGCGGATGGTCGGCGCATTTCCGGATTTGCCCAAAGCCGTGCTGCTGGGCGCGCCGCACTCTTCGAACTGGGACGGCATTTGGGCCTTCGCGGTGAAGATCGCGATGGGTCTGGATGTGCGCATCGTCGGCAAGCACCAATTGTTCTGGTGGCCGCTCGGGCCGATCCTGCGCAGGATCGGGGTGATCGAAGTCAACCGCGATGCGGCCCACGGTCTGGTCGGCCAGCTGTCGCAGCGCTTCGCCAGCCAGGAGCGGTTCTGGCTGGGGCTTGCACCGGAGGGCACGCGCAAACGCGTCGAGCGCTGGAAACCTGGCTTCTGGAAAATCGCCAAGACCGCCGATGTACCGGTGGTGCCGGCGTATTTTCACTATCCGGACAAGATCATCGGCATTGGCGAACCCTTCGCGCTCACCGATGACATGGACGCCGATATCGCCCGTATCCGGGCGTGGTACGCGCCGTGGCAGGGCAAGAACCGCGGCGTGTGAGCCCCCGGATGACCCGTCGCACTGGATTTGTGTCGGCCTTCCCTTATTCTTGAGGCCGATTACTCGTTATCGCGCAGCCGGGGACAGCATGGCGTCACTGAAGAAGCTTCTGGAAGCGGCCAGGCTCATCGAGCCTGCCGAAGCCCACGCCGATGACGTTGCGCCTGTGGAGGACAGCGCGCTGGACGCGATCATCCGCCGCGCCGCCGAAGTCGATGCGCCGCCGGCGCCCCGCGCCGAAGCGACTGCCGAGACCGCGCCACCCGGCGATGCGGTCGGCGTCGAGGAAGGGCTGAGCTTCATCGAGATCTACGGGCGCCAGAACGTGGCCGACGCCTCGTTCCCGGTCGAGCGGCTGCTGAAGCTGGTGGAAGGCCTGCGCGCGCTGGATCCCACCACCCGCCGCGCGGCGATCATGGCCATGGACGTCGCCGACGAGACCTGGTCGATGGATCAGGTGCTGGCCGACGCCGACGCCAAGCTGGCCGCGCTGCGCGACCATCAGCGTCAGATGCAGGGCGCTGCGGACGCGCTGGTGCAGGCCAACCGCGAGCGCATCGCCGCACTGGACAGCAGCCGCGACGGCCGGGTGGGCGAACTCCGCCAGCAGATCGTCGCGCTTGAAACGCAGATTCACGATGCCATCGGCACCACCGCTGCGGATGTCGCCAAACTGCAGTCGGAGTCCGAATCGAACAAGGCGGCGCTGCTGCGCGAGAACCAGCGTATCGATGCCCACAGTCTCAATCTGAAGGAGCTGGTTGCCCAGTTCCGCCCGCCGGTGAAGTGATCGCCGCGCCATTGCGCTTTGCCGTCGTCCCCCACACGTATCCCGTTCGTTCAGTAGGAGTGCCTTATGGCCGTCAAACTTACCCCGTTCGCCAAGCTGCTGATCGGTGCGATCGTCCTGGTCGGCTCCGGCTCGGTCCTGTGGAACCTCTACAAGCATCGTAAAGCCGATGGCGGCGATGAAGGCACCGCAGCGACCGCGCAGACCGATGGCGGCAAGTCCACCGCCTCTGCCGGCGCCTACAGCAGCAAGGGCGACGGCCCGCTGGGCTCAGGCGGCAACCCGCTGAAAGTCAGCATCGTCAGCTTCCACGGCTATGCTCCAGCGCTGGTGGCCAACGGCCAGAGTTTGAAGACCCAGCCGGGCTCGCTGTTCGACAAGGAAGGCCTGAACGTCGAGTTCGTGATCCAGGACGACATCCCGGCGATCGCCACCGTGTTCGAAGCCGGCACCGCACAGTGCATCTGGCGCACCTCCGACTACTGGGCGCAGGAGCAGCCGAATCTGCGCAACAGCGGTCACGACGGCAAAGCGGTGATGATCGTCGACAACACCCGCGGCGCCGACGCCATCATCGCCAGGGATCCGTCGATCCGCAGCGTCGAAGATCTGGCCGGCAAGAAGCTGGCG
>JANOXT010000177.1:0-8025 GCA_031418555.1 Lysobacterales bacterium
CGATGACGTCAACAGCGCCCAGCAGGACAAGGACCGCCTGATCAGCGAGGCCCGCGCCTACGCTGCGAAGATCGTGCCGGAAGCCCGCGGCGAAGCAGCGCGCACCCGCACCGTCGCCGAAGGTTATAAAACTGCCTCGATCGCCCGCGCGACCGGCGACGCCACCCGCTTCACCCTGCTGTTGCAGCAGTACCGCAGTGCGCCCGACGTTACCCGCAAACGCCTGTGGCTGGAAACCGTGCAGAAAGTATTGGCCGACAACCGCAAGATCATCGGCGGCGACAGCCGCCAGCTGCTGTATATGCCGGTGGCCCCCGCTCGCGGCGCGGCCCCGACCGCGAACGATGCCCCGCCGCCCGAGCTCATCGCGCCCACCGTGACCGCTACGCCCGAAGAACCCACAACCGCCCGCAAGGCACGAAGTGCTGGTCGCAATGGAGGCAGCCGATGAAAATATCCCTCTGGATTCCGCTGGCCTTGACCGCGCTGTTTGCGATGATGGGTTCGGTGTTCGTGGTGCGCGAAGGCCATACCGCCATCGTGCTCAACCTCGGTAAAGTCGTACGCAGCGACCTTGGTCCCGGCCTGCACTTCAAAGTGCCGCTGGTGGAGACCGCGCGTATTTTCGACGGCCGCTTCCAGGTGCTGCCGGCCGAGCCCGAGCGCTATCTCACCTCCGAGCGCAAGGACGTGAGCGTCGACTTCTTCGCTGTGGGCCAGATCCGCGACAGCCGCGCTTTCTACCGTGCCACCGCGGGCGATGAAGGCGCCGCCATCGATCGTCTGGCGCCGATTATCAAGGACGCGCTGCGCAATGAGATCAATGCGCGCACTCTGTCCGAAGTGGTGTCGGGCGAACGCAGCAAAATCGCCAGTGCCCAATTGGTCGCCATCAACAAGGCGGCGGCAACGCTCGGCGTGCGCATCGTCGATCTGCGCATCAAGCAGATCGATCTGCCCACCGACAGCCAGGTGATCCGCGACGTCTACCGCCGGATGAGCGCACAGCGCCAGCAGGTCGCCAGCAAGCTCCGCGCCGAAGGCGTGGAGCAGGCCAACCAGATCACCGCCCAGGGCGACCGCGACCGCAACGTGATCCTGGCCGAAGCCGAACGCGACGCGCAGAAGATGCGCGGTGAAGGCGATGCCGAGGCCGCGCGTCTTTACGGCGGCGCAGCCAATGCGGATCCCGCGTTCTACGCGTTCCAGCGCAGCCTCGAAGCCTATCGCGGCTCGTTTTCCGACGGCGAGGCCGTGATCGTGCTGGACAAGGACGACCCGTTCCTGCAGTACATGCGCAGCGATCGCTGATCGCGGCGCGCTGCCCGTGAACGACCTGTGGGCCGCACTGGCGCTCGTCGCGGTGCTTGAAGGCCTGGTGCTGTTCGCTTTTCCCAACGTGTGGAAGCGTACGGCCGAACAACTGCTGGCCCTGCCTGCGCGACAGCTGCGGCTGATCGGCGGGGCGATGCTGGCGGCCGGCCTGATTGCATTGGTCCTCATCCGCGGCACATGACTTGTCCAACCTCCGCCTGCTTACGGTAGGGCGGTGTCATGCGCATTCAGACCGACAGGGCGATCCGCTCTCGACTTTTTGCGACGCACGCCCCGGTAATCATGCTGCGGGGAAGAATTCCTACCCGGTTTGTTCCTTGTTGCTTGAAACCTGAAGCGCATACTCGACCCACGACACATCAGGGCAGGCATGTTGTTGAAGCTTTGCCCGTGTCGTAGCGTCATCGGCGATGCGCATCCATGTCGCCGATGTTCCTTTCGTACGGTCAAGGAGTGATCCGACATGAAAGATTCCACCTGTCCACGTTCTCGTCCCCGCACGCTGCGCCGCACGTCGCTGGCCCTGGCTATTGCGCTGCTCGCGCCGAGTCTGCCGGCACTTGCGGCTACTTGCACTTACTACAACACCACGGGCAACCGGGCCAACAAGCTCTATCTGCTTTACCCCACCGCACCGTTGACCTACCCCTCGTTCGGGTTCTCGGCAGGATCGGTGACCAATCCCGCCGCAGCCTTCAATGCGGCAGATCTGCCCAGCTATACCGGCACCACCACCGCGCTGCGCGATGCGGTGACCCACGTGGTCGAACTCGATTACTGCGAGTTCAATGTGGAAGTGATTCCCACCGCAACGCTGCCGCCAGCCACATTCCCGCGCCGCAACACCGTTGCGGTGACCACCAAGTCCGACATCGCAGACGGATTGTTCGGTATTGCCCAAGCGGTCGATACCAGCGACCCCACCGCTGTCGACTATGCGTATGTCTGGGGCAAGACCTACCAGGATTGGACCGGCGGGCCCGGCGGTGAACTCTTCGGCGCCAATTCCACGCTTGACCGGTGGGCCAACTCCATCGGCGGCACGACCGCGCACGAAGCCGGACATAACTATGGACTCGCCCACAACACCACGCTCGCAGCGGGCGAGGACGTATATCAACATCACATGATGCCTGCCGGTGGCAGCCTCACGGCAGCCGATCGTGCCGGCTACCGCCGTCATTTCAGCGATGGCGAATTTTCCACGCTTGCGGCCAATCTGGGCCTGTCGCTGCAAACCATGTGGAACTGGGACATGGTCAATCCCAACGCGGCGGCGGCATACAGCCTCGACATGACAGTGCTGTATCCCTCATCGACACCGCCGGTACTGGACTGGGCGTACAACGGTTGCTATAGCCCGTGGCTGAATCCGACCGTGATCGGTCCAACCGGGCCATCGCAGGTATTCCAGGGCGGCACTTACTATCCCTACACCCTTCGCTGGAGTTCGCCGAACGCAGGCAGCTGCGTCGGCGCACCCGGACAGGCGCCGGGCGGGGTGCTGTTCCATGTCGGCGCCACGTTCTCCACGGTGAATTTCAACCTGAGCACGCCGAACCCGATCGTGGTCAAGGATGTCATTCTCAAAAACGCAGCCAACGTGGCGATGGCGCTCAACCCGCGCCTGCATGCCTTCGATGCCGGCACGCTGGACACCATCGGCGGCCAGCTCAACGTCGGTGCTTTCAATCTTGCCGCCGTGCCGCTGCAACTGGCGAACCTGGAGGTCCGGGAATTGCCGCGCGTCGTTTCCATCGACCAGATGGTCCGCGGCGGCCGGATCGCCGACTTCACCGGCATGCCCTTCGAAGCGTGGCCCGGAACGACGCGAACGCTGGTGGACAAGGCCGTGATCCAGCCCGGTAAGGGCATCAGCCTTCCGATTGCGCGTCTTGACCAGAAACGTCACGTCTACGAAGTGATTACCGCCGATGACTGTCTGAATGCCCTCAGCGACCGTTTGGGTGGCGGGCCCGACACCACCGACTGTTTCCCGGGGACGAATATCGATCTGTTTCCGTCCACTACGCTGTACTTTACCGGCAACACTATCGATCCGAATGCCACCTACTGGGATCCAGCGGTGAAGAAATACGTGCGCGGCCCCTTGACCAGCCGCACGTATTACCAGGTGACCGGCCGGCGTCTGGACACCAACAAGAACGGCATCGACGACTTCATCGACCGTCAACCGACCAAAGCCGTGAAGCCCTGATCGCTGGTTCGGGCCGCAGAGCGGTTCGCGCTCATGCTGATTGCCTGAGCTAAGGAAATTCCGGTGTAAGGGTGGCCCCAGCCTCCCGAAACCCGGATAATGCACAAAAGCCGGACGGGGCATCTGCCTCTCCGGCTTTTTCTGTGTCGGTGGGGATGCTTTCTGTGGGAGCGGCGTGAGCCGCGATTTCCAAGCCCGATCCCGATAACGCATCAGGTCGCGACTTTCGTCGCTCCTACAACGAAATATCTGGAGAGTGAAATGGGTCAGTCAGTGGTGGTGTTGGGCGCGCAGTGGGGCGATGAAGGCAAAGGCAAGATTGTCGATCTGCTCACCGAGAACATCGGTGCGGTCGTGCGCTTTCAGGGCGGCCACAACGCCGGCCATACGCTGGTGATCAACGGCAAGAAGACCGTGCTGCATCTGATTCACTCCGGCATCCTGCGTCCTGATGCGCTTTGCCTGATCGGCAACGGCGTGGTGCTGCATCCCGGCGCGCTGCAGAAGGAAATCGCCGAGCTCGAAGCCACCGGTGTCGATGTCCGCGCGCGCCTCAAAATTTCACCGGCGACCCCGGTCATCATGCCGTATCACATCGCATTGGATCAGGCCCGCGAAAAAGCCGCCGGCGGCAAAGCCATCGGCACCACCGGCCGCGGTATCGGCCCGGCCTACGAAGACAAAGTCGCGCGCCGCGGGATCCGCGTCGCCGACCTCAGCTATCCGAAGGAACTCGCGGAAAAGCTGCGCAGCACGCTCGACTACCACAACTTCGTGCTGACCCAGTATCTGAAGGTCGATGCCATCGATTTCCAGAAAACCCTCGACGAAGCGCTGGCTTTCGGCGAATACATTGAACCGATGAAATCAGATGTGGCCGGCATCCTCCACGAGCTGCGCAAGCAGGGCAAGCGCGTACTGTTCGAGGGCGCGCAGGGCTCGCTGCTCGATATCGATCACGGCACGTATCCCTACGTCACCTCCAGCAATACCACCGTCGGCGGTGCGCTTGCGGGCACCGGCGTGGGCGCGGATGCGATCGACTATGTGCTGGGGATTGCGAAGGCGTATGCGACGCGCGTCGGCGGCGGCCCGTTTCCGACCGAACTGGACGACGCCATCGGCCAGGGCATCCGCGATCGGGGTCAGGAATACGGTGCCACCACCGGCCGCCCACGCCGCTGCGGCTGGATGGATATCGTCGCGCTGAAGCGCGCGGTCGCCATCAACGGCATCAGCGGCCTGTGCATCACCAAACTCGACATCCTCGACGGCATGGACAAGCTGAAAATGTGCGTCGCGTATGAGTATCGCGGCAAGCGCACCGAGTACGCGCCGCTGGACGCCGACGGCTGGGACGAGTGCACGCCCGTGTACCTTGAGTTCCCCGGCTGGAGCGAGTCCACCGCGGGTATTACCGAATGGGACAAACTGCCCGCCGCCGCACGCGCCTATCTACGCTCGCTGGAGGAGCTTGCGGGCTGCCCGCTGGCCATCGTCTCTACCGGCCCGGACCGCGACGCGAACATCGTGCTGAGGGATCCGTTCGCGTAAGGCGCGCCCTCGCTCGCTGTTCCCTCTCCCGCATACGGGGAGAGGATGGCCGAAGGCCGGGTGAGCGGCGCTCCTCGGGCGGGTCAGACTAGGGCGAATTCGTCGATGAACTTGCCGGCGACGTACACCAGCACGATGGCCGCAATGATGTTCTTCCATTGTCTACGGATGCGATCGTCCTTGTTCTGGTGCGCCATATACATACTGAAGACCAGCAAGGCGACGACAGCGATAGCTTTGATGGTGTAACTGATATTCACCTTGCCCATCTCCTCGGGCCTGGATAACTCATGCGGACGACCAGCTGCGTGACGATCTGCTTGGTCAGGGGGTTGAAGGCCGAGTAGACATCGCTGGCCTGCGCGACGGGTGCTTCGGCAGGGTTTTCTTCGTCGGTGCGGTCGCCGTCGTTGACGGCGAATGCAGGCGGGGCGAGAAGCGCGGCTGCGCATCCTGCTGTCAGAAACCAGGATCTGAATCTTTCCATCAAGCCACTTCTTTGGTGATCGATCTGCTTCGGTTACGTGCGCCGCGATCCCGGCCACATTTCCCTTATATCAACATGAAACAAAAACTGTCAAGGCGCTATGCTTATGGTTTCAGCCGCTCCAGTCTCAAGCCATCCATCACCCGCGCCCAGGGAAACAACGGCCCGGGATCGC
Organism: Lysobacterales bacterium; assembly: GCA_031418555.1. Classification (GTDB taxonomy): domain Bacteria; phylum Pseudomonadota; class Gammaproteobacteria; order Xanthomonadales; family Xanthomonadaceae; genus Lysobacter_I. The sequence goes on from JANOXT010000177.1 coordinate 5,770, forward strand.
GCTTGCGCGGCACCTGCAGATTGGGGTCGTCCATCGCCGGCTCCATCTCGCGATCCAGATCCTCGTGACCCGCAATGAATTTCACATTGGGAAACTGCTGCTGCAGCTGCACGAGCAGCGCGAGCAGCGCGACGATCTGCGCTTCCGGATACGCCTCATCCATTGCCTGATGCTTTGAATCGCGCCAATGGGGAAACCGGCCGGTGTTGACCAGCTCGATGCCGAGCGAGCGCGGGTTGTAGCCGCGCACATGGTGGGCGATGCGGTCGGGGCGCACATACAACGTGGTGCGTCCGTCGCGATCGATGTAGTAATGGCCGCTGTTGCCGGTGCCGCTGCCCCCATAGAGGATCTTTTCGCCGAATTCGCGCGCGGACTGCAGCGTCGGGGTTTCGGTGCAGTGGATCACGATCAGATCGACCTGCGACAGCGGCCGTGCGTCGAGCTTGAGCTCATAGGGAAGCGGGTCAATGATCACGGGCGGCATCGGCGGAAGGTCGGGAATCATGGGTCGGATGCTAGCATTCGCGCATGAGCTTGCCGCCCCCCGAGTCCGAACTTCACCGCCTGATGACGCAGTTCCCGCGCGCGGGGCAGGTGCGGTGGATCGGTCTGCGTCCGGCGCGCAATGTGCCGATGCTTGCGGTCGACAGCGCCGAAGCCGTGGCCGGCAAGGGTTTGCGCGGCGACCGTTACGGCAGCGGCAGCGGCAAGCGCGGCATTACCCTGATCCAGGCCGAGCATCTGCCGGTCATCGCCACCCTGGCCGGGCGCGACTGTATCGAACCGGCGACGTTGCGGCGCAATCTGGTGGTGTCGGGCCTGCCGCTGATCGCGCTCAAGGGCCGCCGCTTCCGCATCGGTGAGGTGCTTTGCGAGGGCACCTCGCCCTGCGATCCGTGTTCGCGGATGGAGCTGGCGCTGGGTGCGGGCGGTTACAACGCGATGCGCGGCCACGGCGGCCTGTGCGCACGGATTCTGCACGCTGGCACCTTCCGCATCGGCGATGCGGTGACCTGGATCGAGGATTGACTTTGAAGCTGCGCGGACACTGCATTCTTTCCCATGGCTTCGAAAGCGGACCCGACGCGACCAAGGTCACGGCCTTGGCCGAAGTGGCCCAGCGTTTTGGCTGGACCCATGAACGCCCGGATTACACCGACCTCGACGCCAAGCGCAACGTGAGCGAACTGGGCGATGTCGAGGCGCGTCTGGCGCGCTTGCTTGCCTTGGCGCATGCGGCAGCCGCGCGCGGCCCGCTGGTGATGGCGGGCTCCAGTCTTGGTGCCTATATTTCTGCGCGCACTGCCATGGCGCTGTCCAGCGAGGGCGTATGTGTGCAGGCGCTGTTTCTGATGGCGCCGCCGCTGACGATGGGGCCGCTGCCGGCGCTGGATGCGCCTGCGGTGCCGATCTCGATCGTCCACGGTTGGGACGACGAACTGATTCCGGCGATGGCGGTTGTTCAATGGGCGCAATCACGTCGTGCGCGACTGCTGATGGTCGATGACAGCCATCGCCTGTCCGCGAACGTGAATACCTCCGCCGATGCCTTCGCTGTTTTGCTTTCGAGTCTGTGTGCATGAAATTTTTTGTCAGCTGCGGCAAGGGTCTGGAGTATCTGCTGGTCGACGAACTGCTCGCGCTCGGCTGCGCGCATGCGACCGCCGCACGCGCCGGTGCGAACGTCGAGGGCTCGCTGCACGATGCCCAGCGCGCGGTGCTGTGGTCGCGCCTTGCGAGCCGCGTGCTGTGGCCGCTCGCCGAATACGATTGCCCCGACGAAGGCGCGCTGTACGCCGGCGCGGTGGCTGTCGACTGGTCGAAGCATCTTCGTGCCGACATGACGTTGGCGGTCGACGCGCATGTGTCCGGCGATGCGATCACCCATGCGCGCTACGCAGCGCAGCGGATCAAGGACGCAGTCGTCGACACGCTGCGCGGGCGCGGCGGCGAACGGCCCAGCGTCGATCTGGAATCCCCCGATCTGCGCCTGAATCTTGTAGTGCGCGCTTCCAAAGCCGGAAACAAGGCGATTCTGTCGATCGATCTGGGCGGCGGCCCGCTGCATCGTCGCGGCTGGCGGCAGATGCAGGGGGAAGCGCCACTGAAGGAAAATCTGGCTGCTGCCGTGCTGATGCGCGGCGGATGGCCGCAGATCTACGCGGAAGGCGGTGCGCTGCTCGACCCGATGTGCGGGAGCGGCACGCTGTTGATCGAAGGCGCGCTGATGGCCGCCGATGTCGCGCCAGGCCT
>JANOXT010000178.1:0-10560 GCA_031418555.1 Lysobacterales bacterium
GGCGGCGCTGGCACTGGTGGCCGGCGCCATCGCCTACTTCCAGGCACCCAACGGCCCGTGGAAAACCGCAGCCGGTGTCGCCGGTTCGGTCTGGATCGCGCTCGGCACTGCGCGCTTCGTCTGGCAGCGGCTGCGTACGCAGCGCAGCCCGCTCACGCCGGAAATGCTGGGCATGGTGCTGGCGCACAGCGGCATTGCGGTATTCCTGATCGGCGCGCTGCTGGTGGAAGCGCAGATGCAGCAGCGCGAGATCGCGATGAAACCCGGGCAGACGCTCACGCTTGGCCGCGACAGCTTCCGCTTCGATGGCGTACAGCGCCTGCCGGGTCCGAACTACACCGCCAGCCGCGGCACGGTGGAAGTGTTCCGCGACGATCGGCGGATGACCACGCTGCATCCGGAAAAACGCGAATACGCCAGCGGCGGCCAAGTGATGACCGAGGCCGCGATCCGGCCAGGCATCGATCGCGATGTCTACGTCGCGCTGGGCGAGCCGCTGGGTGGCGATGCCTGGGCGGTGCGCGTGCACATCAAACCATTCATCCGATGGATCTGGCTGGGCGCGGGACTGATGGCGCTGGGCGGCTTCGTTGCGGCGCTGGATCGTCGGTTTCGCAAAGCGAGCCTCCACGGCGGTTATCCTCAATCCGGCATCGCCAGCAAGGGATCTGCCATTCCTGTTGTGCAATCAACATTCACATCAGATCCGTCGCCTGCGGCTGGGGACGACAATGTTTCAGGGGTTGCGTGATGCGCGCCAAACGCTGGCTGCCTTTCGCAGTATTTCTGATGATCGCGGCACTGCTTGCCACCGGCGTGTGGCTGAGCCGTCGCGACAACCGCGAAGCCCTGCCGTCGCCGCTGATCGGCAAGCCCGCGCCCGAATTCGCGCTGCCGGTGCTGCATGAGCCGGGCCGCATCGTCACCTCGAAAGACCTGCGCGGTCAGCCGTATCTGCTGAACGTCTGGGGCAGTTGGTGCGTGGAATGTCAGGTCGAACATCCGGTGGTCACCCGCTTCGCCGAAACCAAGCGTCTGCGCGTGATCGGCTACAACTGGAAGGACGAACCCGCCGACGCATTGGCATGGTTGGAGCGCCTCAACAATCCGTACTGGCTGGTGTTGGCCGATGTCGAAGGCGGCACCGCCATCGATTTCGGCATCTACGGCGCACCGGAAACCTTTCTGATCGATGCCAGGGGCAAGGTGCGCTGGAAGCATGTAGGCGCGATGACCGACGCCATCGTCCGCGACGAATTGCTGCCGGCGCTCGAAGCTGCCGAGCGCAGACGATGACAATGCCATCGCCGGACGGAAATCTTCAGCAAACGGCGCAGCCTCCATCCCGGAGGCCTCCGCTTCGGCACTGGCTATGGATGATCGCGGCCTTTTTCGTTCTGCTTTTCGTCATGACGTATGGCGCCGAAGTGCTGAACTACGCGTATCGGAGCTATACCAAGCCTCCCGCATCCCGTCTGGTCGGTCAATCGCTTCCGGATTTCACCCTGTCCACACTGTGCGATCGTACGCGCAGGATCACCCGGGGAAGTCTGCTGGGTACACCCTACCTGCTCAGCACATGGTCAAGCTGGTGTTATGGCTGCAAGGAAGAACACGCTGCGGTCGCGAACTTCGCCGAAAGCAAACGGATCCTGGTGATTGGTTTCAACATCCAGGACGAAACCGCAGATGCGAACGCATGGCTAAAACGCTACGGCGATCCATACGCGTTCACGCTTGTCGACGGCACCGGCCGCACCGCCAACCGCATGGAAATCTTCACCTCGCCGCATCATCTGCTTGTCGATGCCAAAGGTATCGTTCGATGGAAGCGCAGCGCGATCATGGACGATACGATGATTCGCGAAGAACTGCTGCCCGCCATCGCAACAATGGAGCGCCAGCCATGACTGCGATGTTGCATCGTGTTGCAATCGCTCTGGCGCTGATGTTTGCCGCCGCTATGGCATTCGCGCAGAAAGTCTCCGATCCCGCGCCGCTGCAGTTCAGCGGCACCTCAGAGGAACAGCGCTTCCACGACATGGTCGCGGAACTGCGCTGCGTGATGTGCCAGAACCAGTCGTTGGCCGATTCCAACGCGCAGATCGCGGTCGATCTGCGCCGTGAAGTGCTTGCGATGATGCGCGAAGGCCGCAGCGACGCGGACATCCGCGATTTCCTGGTCGCCCGCTACGGCGAATTCGTGCTGTACCGTCCGCGCGTCGGCGGCACGACCTGGCTGCTTTGGTTCGGCCCGCTGCTGTTCGCGATCGGCGGCGGCGTGATGGTCTGGCGCCTATTGCGCCGTGACGGAAGCGCACCGCCGCCCGCCGACGACGCCCAGGAATGGTAATGGCTTCTTTGCACGTCTTTGCGCTGTTCGCCGCACTCGCAGCCTTGTTGGTGTTCGGCATCGTCCTGCGCCCGCTGTGGCGCGCGAAACGGATGTCCGCGATGCTGTTGATCGTCGGGCTCACGCTGGCGTCCGTCGGCATCTATCGCACTATCGGCAATCCGGTCGCACTCGACGCCACGATGGTCGAACGTCCCAAGACCATCGAGCAGGCGCTGATGCAGCTCGAACGCAGTCAACATACTTTTCCTGATCATGAAGGCTGGGTGATGCTGGCCAGCACGTATGCCCGCGTCGGCAAATTCCAGCAGGCCCGCGACGCATGGCAAGAAGTCCTGAAGCGCGTACCCGATGAGCCGGACTTTCTGGCCGCCGCCGCCGAATCCCGCGCGCAGGCCGATGCCGAGCGACGCTTCGATGCGCCCGCAGTCGACTATCTGCAGCGCGCGCTCAAACGCAATCCGCAGCATCAGCGCGCGCGTCTGTTCATGGGTATCGCGCTGCGCCAGCAGAACAGGCCCGCCGATGCCGCGACGATGTGGGAGCCGTTGCTCGCCCAGATCGATACGGCTAACGTGGCGACGCTGCGTGCCGAAGTCGACGCCGCGCGCAGGGACGCTGGTCTGCCGCCATTGCCGATGCCTGCATCCTCACCCGCATCGAAGGGACTTGTTGTGCGGGTTTCGCTCGATCCCGCATTCGCAGCGCGCGTACGCTTGCGCGGCGACACCACCGTATTCGTGATCGCACGCGCGCCCAACGGCCCGCCAATGCCGGTCGCGGTGGAAAAACACACAGTCGCCGATCTGCCGATGACGGTGACGCTCGACGATGGCGACGGCCCGATGCCGACCGCGAAACTGTCTGCGCTGCAGGAAGTGGACATCGTCGCGCGTCTGTCCGCAAGCGGCAACGCGATCCGCCAGAGCGACGATATCGAATCCAAACCGGTGCGGGTGAGGTTGCCCGCCACACAGCCGGTGCAGCTCGTGCTCGGCGTACAGTGAAACAAACCCCACCGCAGCAGGTCGATCCGATGAATCAAGACAACGCATTGGCCAAGGTCCCGCAGGTTACGCTCTCGTTCTGGGTCGTGAAGATTCTCGCCACCACGCTGGGCGAAACCGGCGGCGACGCGGTCTCGATGTCGATGCATCTGGGTTACCTGGTCGGCACTGCGATTTTCATGGTGGTGTTCCTGATCGCAGCGACGGCGCAGATCCGCGCGGACCGCTTCCGGCCTGCGCTGTACTGGGCCACGATCATCGCTTCCACCACGGTCGGCACGACGCTGGCGGATTACGCGGACCGCTCGCTCGGCATCGGCTACACCGGCGGCGTCGCGATCCTGTCGGGATTCCTGGCGATCTCGCTTTTCGTCTGGTACCGGTCGATGGGCTCCATCGATGTCGCCAGCGTGCATACGCCGAAGTCCGAGTTCTACTACTGGGTCACGATCATGTTTTCGCAGACGCTCGGCACCGCGCTGGGCGACTGGACCGCGGACACCGCAGGCCTGGACTATCTCGGCAGCGCGTTGATCTTCGGCGGCGCGCTCGCGTTGATCGCGCTTGCCTATGCGGTCACGCGCATCTCGCGCACGGCGCTGTTCTGGGCCGCGTTCGTGCTGACCCGCCCGTTGGGCGCGGTGGTCGGCGATTTTCTGGACAAACCCGTCAGCCACGGCGGGCTGGAACTGAGCCGCTATTCGGCGACCGCAGCCTTGCTGGTCATGATCGTGCTGCTGGTCTGGCTGATTCCGCAGCGGGCCGCCGCACGCGCGCACTGACGCATGTCCCGGCCGGACCGCATCGCAGCGTCGAATACGGTCCCTTCACCGCGATGGCGGCGGTCGGCGATTGCATTCGCGCTGGCGCCTGCATCGTTTGTCTGCCTGCTGGGCCTGGCTGCGCCGCTGTTGAATCGCGCCCTGCCGTCTACCGCGAATACGCTCGCATGGCTGCTCGATCTCGCCGCGCACTGGCAGCCGCTCTATGCGCCTGGCTGGCTTGCGCTTTGCCTGCTGTGCGCCCTGCGCACCTGGCGCTGGCTGCTGTTCGCACCGCTGGCGCTGCTGCCGCTGTTCACCGCGAGCGGGCCGCTGCCGGATGCAGCTGGGGGAACCCCTGCCTTGGTCGTCGTCGCCGCGAACGTGCACGTCGGCAACCGCGACCCCACGCCGCTGGTCGCGTGGCTGCGCGCGCAGCCTGCGGATGTCGTGGTGGTTTCCGAACTCACGCCCGCATATGCGAGCGCACTGCAACGGCAACTCGGCGATGACTATCCGTATCGCTCACTGTTCCCGAAAGACTCGCCGTTCGGTATCGGTATCTTCTCGCGACGCATGCTCTACAAGGCACGTCGAGGGGATAGCGATCCTGCCCAAGTGCTGACAGTCCAGGTGCGCGCCGGAAAACACACCGTACGCCTCATCGCAGCCCACCCGATGCCGCCGCTCGCACCGCAATGGCATGGCAAACGGGATGCCCTGCTGCGGATCGTTTCCGCAACCACCGGCACACCGGTCATCCTGGCTGGCGATCTCAATGCGACGCCGTGGTCCACCGCGCTGATCGGCGCAGCGCATGGCGGCCTGCTGCGCACTACGTCGCTCGCGCCGACATGGCCACGCTGGGGCCGTGGTGCTTTCGGCATTCCGATCGATCACGTCTTGGCTTCCGCGCATTTCCGGCGCGGGGCGTCGTCGCGCGGCCCCGATATCGGCTCGGACCACTATCCAGTGCGCGTCGCCCTGCATTGGGCAGACGACCTTGAGGTCTTAGACCACGCAGAATGATTGCGACAGGCCCACGTTCGGAAAACCGTTGTCCATCGCGTACGCTCCGCGCTCTACCCACTGCCCGCTAGACTTCACGGATGACAGAATTCATTCCCCCAGGCACCCGATTCGTCGACCTGCCGCCAGTATTTCCCATGAAACGCGGCGGCGCCCTGCACGGCGCGCGCATGGCCTACGAAACGTGGGGCGCGCTCAACGCGACCGGCGACAACGCCATCCTCATCCTCACCGGGCTCTCGCCCGATGCGCACGTGGCCAGCCACGCCGACAACACCGAGCCGGGCTGGTGGGAAGCCATGCTGGGGCCCGGCAAGCCCATCGATACCGATCGCTGGTTTGTGGTGTGCGCGAATTCGCTGGGCAGCTGCAAGGGCTCGACCGGGCCCGCGTCAGTCGATCCCGCCACCGGCCAGACCTACCGGCTGGGCTTTCCCGATCTGTCGGTGGAAGACGGCGCCGATGCCGCGATGCACGTCGTCCGCAGCCTGGGCATCGAACGCCTCGCCTGCGTGATCGGCAATTCGATGGGCGGCATGGTCGCGCTGTCGCTGCTGCAGCGCTTTCCGGGCATTGCCCACAGTCATATCAATATTTCCGGCGCCGCCCGCGCGCTGCCGTTCTCGATCGCCATCCGCTCGCTGCAGCGCGAAGCGATACGGCTCGACCCGAACTGGAACCACGGCGATTACAGCGACGCGGTGTATCCCGAAGCCGGGATGCGCATGGCGCGCAAACTCGGCGTCATCACCTATCGCTCGGCGCTGGAATGGGACGGCCGGTTCGGACGCGTCCGTCTGGACTCCGACCGCCGCCTCGGCGAAGACCCGTTCGGTCTGGAATTCGAGGTCGAAAGCTACCTCGAAGGTCACGCACGGCGCTTCGTGCGCCGCTTCGACCCCAACGGTTACCTCTATCTCAGCCGCTCGATGGACTGGTTCGACCTGGGCGAAGCCTGTTCGACCGAACAGGGCCATGGCACCTGCGAACAGGGTCTGGCTGGACTGCGACTGGACCGCGCCCTTGCGATTGGCGTGCATACCGACATCCTGTTCCCGCTGCAGCAGCAGCAGGAAATCGCCGACGGCCTGCTGGCCGGCGGAGTCGACGCCCGCTGCCTGCCTTTGCCGTCGCCGCAGGGCCACGACGCGTTTCTGGTCGATATCGCCCGCTTCGGGCCAGCGGTCCGCGAATTCATGGATTCGCTGTAGGGCCCGCTTTTTGTAGGAGCGGCGCAAGCCGCGAAACCCTACTTCTGTAGAAGCGGCGGCTTTCAACAGCCGAAGGCTGGTCAAGCCGCGAAACTCTGTTTTTTGTAGGAGCGGTGGGAGCCGCGAAGCCGTTAGCGCTTCAGTCGCATCGATAATCGCAATCCTGAATCGTTCCGGGCTTGCAGTTCGCTAGATGGCCGACACGCTGAGGGCTTCGCGGCTGAAGCCGCTCCTACACAAGCGGGCAGCACGTGAACCATGACCCGCCCCTGCGCTGCTAGAATCCTGCTCATAACCCGGCAGCATGCCGTCATGGTGTTTCGTCATGTCCCTGAACGACTTTGCGGGTCGCGCCCACCTGATCGATGCCATCGACGCCGCTGTCGCCCTCGGCGACACCGCCGCAGTCGTACAATCCCTGCGCAGCGGCCTGTGCAAAATGATGCGCGAGAAGCGCGTGGAACTGCCCGCCTGCGTGCTGGACCGGGTCGAAGGCCACTATGCCCGTCGCGAGCTCTACGTCAGTCCCATACACGGCTATGGCGTGATCGCAATGACCTGGGGGCCCTGCCAGGGCACACCGATCCACGATCACTCCGGTTTGTGGTGCGTCGAAGGCGTTTGGCACGGGCAGCTGGAAATCACTCAATACGATCTCAGCGAACAGCAGGGCGGACGCTATCGCTTCACCGAAGTCGGCACCCTCATCGCCGGCACCGGTTCCGCCGGCAGCCTGATTCCGCCGCACGAGTACCACACCATCCAAAACGCCAGCGACACCGATATCGCCGTGTCGCTGCATATCTACCAGCGGCCGATGACGTGCTGCGGCATCTTCGACGCCGTCGGCGACGGCTGGCACATCTACGCCAACAAGCAGCTGCAGCTGGACCACGCGGCCTGAGCCAACGGCCCCTGTCGCGACCTACAGCGACCTCGGCTATACTGCCGCCCCGCGCCGAAGTGGCGGAACGGTAGACGCAGCGGACTCAAAATCCGCCGAGCTAATCACTCGTGAGGGTTCGATTCCCTCCTTCGGCACCACGCCAGACGAATTTCTGGCAGCGACGGGTTCAAGCGAGCCGTCGCGAGGGGAGGCTCTCAAGAAAACACACAAAGGCCACGCGAGAGCGTGGCTTTTTGCATGATCGGCATCCATCAGCATGTCGTTTTTCCTGGGCAGGCACTTGCCTGTTCGACACCACGTCAATGACTTACCGGTCATTCCAGAAACTTCCCGTCATCATGACGACGAAGCAGATACCCATCGACTTGTAGACGTACATTCACCCCTGCTCCTGCACCACCTCCAGCACATCCGCGCCGTAACGCTCCAGTTTGGCGCCGCCAATCCCGCCGACCTGCGCCAGTTCGCCCATCGACTCGGGCCGGCGTTCGGCGATGTTGCGCAGGGTGCTGTCGTGGAAGATCACATAGGCGGGGACATTCTGTTCTTTCGCCAGGCGCGCGCGCAGATCGCGCAGCGCCTGGAACAGATGCAAGTCCTGCGATTGCACGGGTAAACCCGTACGCGGACCCGCGTCGCGGTCGCGGGATTTCTTGCTGGGCAATTCCTTGCGCAATATCACCGTCTGCCCGCCAACCAGGACAGCGCGACTGGCGTCGGTCAAGCGCAGGCCGCCGAAGCCTTCGGCATCGATTTCCAGCAAGCCCGCAGCCACCAGCTGGCGAAACACACCGCGCCACGCCTTGCCGTCCAGATCGGTACCGATGCCGTAGGTGCTGAGCTTGTCGTGGCCGAACTGGCGGATACGTTCGCCTTCGCTGCCGCGCAGCACGTCGATCAAATGCACCGCGCCAAATCTTTGCCCGGTGCGGTAGACGCAGCTCAGCGCTTTGCGCGCGGCCTGAGTGGCATCCCAGCTGTCGGCCGGATTCAGGCAGTTGTCACAGTTGCCGCAGGACTTTGGATACGTTTCGCCGAAGCCGGCCAGCAGCACCTGGCGCCGGCACTGCATCGATTCGCAGTAGCCGAGCAATTGATCGAGCTTGCGACGCTCCAGCTGCTTGCGCTCTTCGCCGGCCTCGGACTGCTCGATCATCTGCTTGAGCAGCACCATGTCGCCCAGGCCGTAACAGAGCCAGGCTTCGGCAGGCTCGCCGTCGCGGCCGGCGCGGCCGGTTTCCTGGTAATAGCCTTCCAGCGATTTCGGCAGATCCATGTGCGCGACGAAACGCACGTCGGGTTTGTCGATGCCCATACCGAACGCGATGGTCGCGACCATCACCACGCCGTCCTCGCGCAGGAAGCGGCGCTGGTTCGACGCGCGCACTTCGGCATCCAGGCCGGCGTGGTACGGCAGCGCTTTGAAGCCCAGACCGGCCAGCGTTTCTGCGGTCTGGTCGACCTTCCGCCGCGACAGGCAGTAGACGATGCCGGCTTCGTCGCGATGCGCGCGCAGGAACTCCAGCAGCTGACGCTTGCCGTTGTCCTTCTGCACCACGTTGTAGCGGATATTCGGACGGTCGAATGAGCTGACGAACCACTGCGCCGCTTCCAGCTGCAGGCGTTCGGCGATCTCGCGCTGGGTCGGCGGATCGGCGGTCGCGGTCAGCGCGATGCGCGGCACGTCGGGCCAGCGCTCGTGCAGCACGGTGAGCTCGCGATATTCGCGCCGGAAATCATGTCCCCACTGCGACACGCAGTGCGCCTCGTCGATCGCGAACAGCGCAACCGTGGCGCGATCCAGCAGCGACAGAAAGCGCGAAGTCAGCAGCCGCTCCGGTGCGACGTAGAGCAGATCCAGCTCACCGGCCAGCATTGCGCGTTCGATCCGCGATGCGGACTCCGCATCCAGGGTCGAATTGAGAAACTCGGCGCGCACGCCAACTTGGCGCAGGGCTTCGACCTGGTCCTGCATCAGCGCGATCAGCGGCGACACCACCACGCCCACACCGTCGCGCAGCAGCGCGGGCACCTGATAGCACAGCGACTTGCCGCCGCCGGTGGGCATGAGCACCAGCGCGTCGCCGCCGGCTGCGATGTGTTCGATAATGGCCTGCTGCGGGCCGCGGAAATCGGCGTGGCCGAAGATGCGATGCAGCAGGTCGCGTGGAGATTCCTGCATCGTAATAGGGTACCAGTCTGCCGGGCCGGGCATTGCTCCGCTGGGGCTACGTCGCGACTGATTCCATTTTCGAGACCCGATGGTGGTTAGAGGATCGGCCGATCATCCAAGCAGAACTTCAGCAAAAAACGGCTCCCATTTCAGTGCGTTCACGCACTGCTACACTCGATGCGCATCCACTTGTCCGAGGGCAGGCATGAAAAGCGCAGCCATCACCTTGCTGGTCGCCGCGGCATTCGTAGCCGGGATCGTGCTGTACGAAGTCGCAAAGCCCGACCCTCTGCACGAGCCGACCACTGCGGAGGTCAAAAGCGAAGTCGACAAACTGAAGGCCGAGGCCGCGCGGAAGCATCCGGGCGTGGCGCAGAGCGATGCGATGAAGGCAGTGTCGGCGGAACGGGCCGGCGAAATCCTGAAAAAAGGCGATGCCGAAACCCGCGCCAGGAACGCTGCGAGTATTTTCTTCGGGTCCTACTTCATGAATACCCGCGCCCGCCCGGCCTACTGCAAGCAGCGCGGCGTCGACCTTGCGCCTTTCGTCGCCGCCTTCGATCGGGCCCATCGCGAAGAGCTGACCCGCGCCCGCGAGATCTTCGTCCGTGGGGGGATCGATCCCGAATCGATGGTGGCGACCGTCCAGGACCAGTTCATGGCGATGGTCGATCAGGACATGAAAGATTTCGCCGCCGGCGCGAAAGTGCAGCCGGACAGCGCCTGCGATCTCTTCAACCAGAATTCGAAGCTCATCGCCGAAGCGATCCAGCTGCCGGCCGAGGTCAAGCAGACGCTGTTGGCGAAGTATTGAAGCCAGGCTTTCGATGACAAGTTGTCAGCGGCACTCCGTCGACGCCAAGCGCAACGACTGCAACACCTTGCCGTTGGTGTCCTGCACGAATGCAGTCACGCCCCAGACGCCCTGCCCCGGATCAATATCGATGACTTTCGCCAATGGCGCTGCGCCAAGCGGCCATGGGCCCCACAGTCGGGTCACCACACGGTCGTGATTGAGGATGGTGCCGCTGTTTTCGCCTGCGCGCACCGCAGTCTTCACGCCATCGACGGTCTGCGCCACCCACACCTGCGCAGATGAACCGCCCTGCCCGCTGCGCA
>JANOXT010000179.1:0-7107 GCA_031418555.1 Lysobacterales bacterium
GTGGTCTGGCAAGGAAGCTTCGATGGCCGGATCGGCGACAAGCCGGTGCAACTGCCTTACTTGCACCGGATCGGCGATCGCATCGAAGGCGCGTATTGCTACGGGACCTGCGACCCGCAGACGGGCAGTCTGCGCTTGACCGGCACATGGCACCACGACGCGTTGTTGCTGGACGAATCCGCGCCGGACGCCACCGGGACACCGCGCATCAGCGGGCACTGGCGCCTGCAGCCGGACGGTCAAGGCTGGCGCGGCGAATGGCGCAGCCCGGACGGCCGCCGCCGGCTTGCTGCTGTACTTGCGGCCCAGGATGATGCATTCGCGCCCTATGAGCTGCGGTTGATCGCTGCGTTCATGCCGGGCAGCGACGACGACAGCTGCGACGCGCAATCGCCGCTGGTGTCGGCCATCCGCATCTATCGCGACGATGCGCTGCTGCAAACGCTGGACACCGACTCGATGGGCACCTGCGGCATGTTCCTGCCGGGGCATGTGGATATGGATTTCGACGGCCATCCCGATCTCACCATCGCACTCACCCTGCCCGCGGGCCCGAATATTCCGCATCAATCGTGGTTGTTCGATCCCGCCACGCAGCGTTTCGTCGATGCGCCGGCAAGCCTGCAGGACATCACTTCGCCGGAATTCGATGCGCTGCACCGGATCGTCTACAACGCCTGGCGCGGCAGCTGCTGCTCGCACGGCGTGGATACGTATCGCTGGAAAGACGGCGATCTGATTGCGATCGACAGCCAGGAGAGCCGTCTGATACCGGTGCTGCGTCAAGGCAAGCTCGGCTATCTGTACAGCGTGCCCGGCTATGCCGACGGACAGATCGTCTATTCGCCGCGGATCGTCCGCGACCGCAGCGGCAAACTGGAGCTGCAGGACTTCGATGCCACCACGTCCCCGCTCGAAGACCAGCCTTTCGCATGGGGCGAGTCGCTTGCAGTGGATGTGTTCAAGATCGACCGCAAGGGCGCAGCGCGGCGCGAAGGTTCGCAGACGATGCGCTGGCGCCGGATCAAGGACGGACAGGGCGTCCGCTGGTGCCCCGATCTCGCGGTGTACGACATCGACCAGCGCCGCATCGCGAGGCGACTGGTCGACACGCCGGAAAGCTGTACCAACAGCGATCCGGCGCCATAGCGCCCGGGCATACGCATCACAGACCGGTCGAACAACTCACGCCGGTGCCGCCGAGCCCGCAATAGCCGTCCGGGTGCTTCGCAAGATATTGCTGGTGTTCTTCTTCTGCGTAAAAGAATTCCGGCGCAGGATGCAGGATTTCGGTGGTGATCGCTCCGTGACCGGCCGCTGTGAGCTGCGCCTGATAGGCATCCCGGCTGGCGATGGCGGCAGCATACTGCGCTTGCGTGTCGCAATAGATGGCGGACCGGTATTGCGTACCGGCGTCGTTGCCCTGACGCATGCCCTGGGTGGGATTGTGGCTTTCCCAGAAGGTTTTCAACAGTGACTCGAACGACACCGCGGCCATGTCGTAGATCACCAGCACCGCTTCGGTATGGCCGGTCTCGCCGCTGCAGACCTCACGGTAATTCGCGTTCGGGGTATGGCCGCCGGCATAGCCGACAGCGGTGGTGTAGACACCGGGCACCGACCAGAACTTGCGTTCCGCACCCCAGAAACAGCCCATGCCGAACTGCACCCGCGCCAGGCCTTCGAAGGCGTCGCGCAGCGGCCGGCCGTTGACGTGATGGACATTGCGCAGCGTCATCGCTTCTGCGCGGCCGGGTAGTGCCCGCTCCGCCGAAGGCATGCGCTGTTTGTGGGCACCGATGCCCAACAGTGATTCGAACATCGAACTGCTCCCGAATGGATAAGACCAAGAGGCCCGTAGGGGGCCGGACGTTGCGCGACGTGCGTATCGCATCGCGCCTACGGCTGAGAGATGCGGGTGGATGCCGCCGGATCAAGCCGTGTTTGAGTCAAGCCGTGTTTGAGTCAAGCCGTGTTCAAATCAAGCCGCGCTTGAATCAAGCCATGTTCAAATCAAGCCGCGCTTGAATCGAGCCACACGTGGATCAAACGCGTCCGCTCAGGCGGTTGCCGGCCGCACCGGCGCGAACACCGCCGGCGCCACATGCACGCGGTTGCGGCCGGCGCGCTTGGCGGCGTAGAGCGCCTTGTCCGCGCGCTCAACCGCCGGCTGCGGCTGCGCCTCGTGGGCGAGCTGGGAGGCGACACCGATGCTCACCGTCATGCGCAGCGTCTGCTCCTGCTGGCGCACATCGAACCGCTCGATGGCCAGCCGGATCTGTTCGGCGATGGCGCGCGCCATTTCGGTCTGGCGGCCCGGCAGGATCACCAGGAACTCCTCGCCGCCGTAGCGCCCGAAAATATCGTCCTCGGTCAGCTGTGCGCCGATGGTTTTGGCGATCTCGCGCAGACAGTGATCACCGGAAGCGTGGCCCAGCTTGTCGTTGATGGCCTTGAAACGGTCGATATCGACGAACAGCACCGACAGCGGCAAGCCCTTGCGGTGCGCGTGCTGAAAGGTTCTGGCCAACGCCTGATCGAGACTGCGACGGTTGAGCGCACCGGTCAGCGCATCGATCTCCGCGGTATGGCGAAGATGCTGCGCCGCGACGGCCTCGTCGGCCTGCAGCAGCGCCAGCCGCGCCAATTCACGGACGATGGTGAGTTCTTCGGGATGGAATACCGTGGCGCCGCTGCGTTCAAGCACGATGAGACCCCAGGCCGGGGCGCGCACGGGCAACGCGATCAGGGCTTCGATCGCCACCGGCATGAGCTCGCCGGTCTTGGTCACCGGGCGCTGCAGTTCGATATTGCCGGCGAGCTGCTTGCGCAGCGTCTGCAGGCGCTCGCCGACGTTCGCCTCGACATCCTCCAGATACGCCGCCGGTTGCACCACCAGGGTGTCGCGACCATGGTAACCGCGGGCAACCGCAACTGCGGTGGTGGTCGGCACGATCCGGCGCAGATGTTCAAGCAGATGACGGAACACGATCGGCTGGATGTCGTCTTCGGCGGCACCGCGCAGCGAGGTTTGCAGCACGGTCATCAGCTCCGAGCGCACCGCCTCGCGGTACATCCGGCGCTCGGAATCGGCGCGGGCGCGCTGCTCGCGGTCGCGCTGTTCGCGATACTTGCTGATCCGGCTGATCAGCCCGACCGCGATCATCGACGCGCACAGCACGACCGCCGCCTGATAGCCATAGGTCGTCCACAGCGTGCCGGCGATGACGCCGCGCGAGGCCAGCTCCCAAGCAAGGATCGATGCGGAAAGCACCAGCACCGAACACAGCACCGCGCCGGACAGCGGTACGCGCCGACGCCAGGCATCGGCCAGAACGAAGACCGCCATGCCGCAGCCAGCAAACCATGCAGTGGGCATGAACCAGGCCGCCGGCGCGTCGAACCGTTCGCGCCATGCCAGCATCAGCGCCGCCGCCAACAGCAGCGCCACGCAGATATTGTCGACCGCCTTGGACAGCCTGGGCCGGGTCTGCTCGACATCGGTGTAGCGCAGCAGGATGCGGAAAGCGATCATCTCGAACACCAGCGCCATCGCATGCAAGCCGGCGCCGCCCAAGGGCATCAATAGGCCGAAGCGGTCGAACACGTAGATGTGACCGTTGAAGAACGCAAGCAGCGCCACGCCGCCGATGCAAAAAGCGAAGAACGACAGGAAGCTGGCGTCGCGCGACGCGAAGAACAGGGCCAGCGTCATCAGCGCCAGGGTCATCAGGCTGGCATAGGCCAGGCTTGCGAAGATGGTTGCCTCCTGAAGATAACGGTCGGCCATGGCTTCGGTGACCACCTGCGGCCGCAGCGTCGCCATGCGCATCGCGCTGGCGGTCATTTCCACCCGGATCTCACCTTCCCAGCTGTTGGGCAGACGGAACAGGTAACCGACCGGGATCGGACCTTCAACCGTCCCCGGTGCCATGAAGCTGCGCGTCGCGCTTTGCCAGGCATCGCCCACGCGCAGTTGCAGGGCGTCCACGGGTTCCCGACCGATCCAGATCACCCAGTGCGGGGATTCGTTGCTGTGCGGCGGCAGGACGAACCGCAGCTCGGCGCGGGCGTTGCGGGTGTCTTCAGACACGCCAAGACGCAGACCACCGCCGTCGCGGCTGAGCGCTGGCACCCGGCCTTCGGCGTCTGCCAGCGGCACCAGACGAAGCGCAAGGGGCTGTTCCTGCGGCGTTTCGATACGGTTCGGCGTGAGCGCATACAAACCGAGCAGCAGCACCATCGCCATACCGATGGCGCGGAACCAGTGCTGGGTGAGAGTCCCGCTTGCGAGCGCCATGATCAACCGGGGGCCGCGGGTACCGGGATCTCCATGATCCATTTCACAACGATGCCGGCCTCTGGCCTGCATGTCGTCGCAACGCAGCTGACGCCCTGCGCGGTATTCGGATTTACAGGCCGACCGGCACTTATCGCCATCGCCCGCCCCCCTGTGATCGACCTCGGCCCATCCACTCGCGCCTCAGCCTATCGGATTCGGCGCCCCTGTTTTGATGCCCACAGTAGCACCCCGGCCGGCCTTCCCGCAGCAGCGGTGGCCGCGCGGCAGGCCGAAAATGCCGTGGAAAAGTTGCCGTACGTCCCAAATGCCGGCATAGCCTCTAAACTGGTGGTTTTCGCGATCTGCATTGTCAATGACCCCGGACCTCTCCACGGACACTCTACCCGCCGACGCTGTGCCCGAGCGCCGCCAGGACTTCATTCGCCAGATCGTTCGCGATGACCTCGCCAGCGGCAGGCACACCGCAATCCGGACCCGCTTTCCGCCCGAGCCCAACGGTTACCTTCATCTGGGCCACACCCGTGCGATCTGGACCGACTTCGGCATCGCCGAAGAATTCCGCGGTCGCTGCAACCTGCGTCTGGACGACACCAATCCGGCGCGCGAAGATCCCGAATACGTGCGCGCGATCCAGGACGACGTCCGCTGGCTCGGATTTGCATGGGCGGAACTGCGCCACGCTTCCGATTATTTCGATGTGTTCTATCTCGCCGCCGAAAAACTGATCCGTCAGAGCGATGCGTTCGTCTGTGACCTGAGCGCCGACGACGTGCGCGCGTATCGCGGCAATCTGACCGAACCCGGCCGCGCATCGCCGTTCCGCGACCGCAGTGTAGCTTTGTACCTAGACCTGTTCCGGCGCTTGCGCTAGGGCGCGTTCCCGGTCTCCTCTCGAACCCTGCGCGCGAAGATCGACATGACCAGCGGCAACATCAATCTGCGCGACCCGGCGCTGTACCGGATCAAACACGTCGAACATCAGAACACCGGCAACGACTGGCCGATCTATCCGATGTACGACTACGCGCATTCGCTGAGCGACGCCGCCGAGGGCATCACCCATTCGCTGTGCACGCTTGAATTCGAAGACCACCGCCCGCTGTACGACTGGTGCGTGGACAAAGTGGACCTGGCGCATCACCCCGAGCTGGTGACATCGCTGACCGGCCGCGGTCTGCCGTTCGAGGCAAGCAAGCCGCGCCAGATCGAGTTCTCGCGCTTGAACCTGAATTACACGGTGATGAGCAAGCGCAAGCTGATGACCTTGGTCGATGAAGGTCTGGTCGACGGCTGGGGCGACGCGCGCATGCCGACCCTGCAGGGCATCCGCCGTCGCGGCTACACCGCAGACGCGCTGAAGCTGTTCGTCGCCCGGCTGGGGCTGTCGAAACAGAATTCGCTGATCGACTACTCGGTGCTGGAAAACACCCTGCGCGAAGATCTGGACAGTCGCGCCCCGCGACGCATGGCGGTCCTGGATCCGGTGAAATTCGTGCTGACCAATCTGCCGGACGGCCATCAAGAACAGCTGACGTTCTCGAATCACCCGAAGGACGAATCGTTCGGCCAGCGCAGCGTGCCGTTCTCGCGCGAATTATGGATCGAGCGCGACGACTTCGCCGAAGTGCCGCCGAAAGGCTGGAAACGGCTGATCCCCGGCGGCGAAGTGCGTCTGCGCGGCGCCGGCATCGTGCGCTGCGACGAGGTGATCAAGAACGACGCCGGCGAGATCCTCGAGCTGCGCGGCAGCCTCGATCTGGAATCGCGCCCCGGCATGCCCGGCGCCGACCGCAAGATCAAGGGCACCATCCACTGGGTCAGCGCGCAGCACGCGGTGCCCGCGGAAGTGCGCCTGTACGACCGTCTGTTCACGGTGCCCAATCCCGATAGCGGCGGGGACAACGATGATGGCGGCAACACCTATCGCGATTATCTGAATCCGGATTCGCGGCGCAGCGTGCGCGGTTATGTCGAACCCGCCGCTGCGGACGCATCGCCCGAACAGAGCTTCCAGTTCGAACGTATCGGTTATTTCGTCGCGGATCGTTTCGATCATCGCGTCGATGCGCCGGTATTCAACCGCAGCGTGACCCTGCGCGACATCTGGGCCGCGAACGCTTGATCGCAGGGCGGGTCGTATGCGTATACGACTCGCCCCACTATACAAAGGAGATTCGCCATGCGTTTACGTCATCTCGCATTTGTAGCGCTTACCACGCTGCTGTTGATCGGCTGCACCGCGCCCACGCCTTCATCTGATGCGCCCAAAACGTCCGCGGTGGAACCGTCAGTACAGCAGCCAGCACCTCCGCCGAACGTGCAGATACCCGACACAATGGAACGCACGTCGACCATCAACGCATCCAATCCGAGCCGCAGCTGCAAAACAGACAGCGACTGCGCGGTGAAGGATGTCGGCAACTGCTGCGGCGCGTATCCGATGTGCGTCGGCAAAAACGCCAAGACCGACCCGGCCGCAGTGCGTGCGCAGTGCGCGAAGGACGGCATGGCCGCGGTGTGCGGCTTTCAGGAGGTGAGCGGCTGCCAATGCGTGAAAGGCCAGTGCGAAAATCTCGGCAACGGCGCGGTGGTGATGTGATCCGGATCTTCAACTGATGCTGTACGCCCAAGTCCACCTCACCCTGCCCGCCTGGGTCCACGACGCCGTCGACACCGCGCGCACCTACACCAGCGATGCCGACAAGGTTGCGCTGGCGATCGCGCTGTCGCGCCAGAATGTCGAAGCCGACAGCGGCGGCCCGTTCGGCGCCGTCGTCTATGGCCCCGACGACCGCATCATCGCA